>JBOGZH010000037.1:0-3818 GCA_050697095.1 Solirubrobacterales bacterium | reverse complement strand
GCTCGCGGGGGTCGAGGACCTGATCGAGAACGGGACGGGCGCCCGCCGCCAGATCGAGATGCACGAGCGAAACGGCGACGTCCGTGAGCTGGTCCGCGAGATCGCGGACCACACCCGGCCCTAGAGGCTCACGGCGCTCGGGCCGCCGGGCGCCCGCCCGGTTATCCTCGGGGGACCGTGGGATCGCCCGAGTTGAGCGTGGTCTGCAAGAGCTGCGGATCCGAGGTCAGCCCCTACGTCACCGAATGCCCCTACTGCGGCACGCGCCTGCGGAAGCGAGCGCCGAAGCTGGAGCGCAAGGGCGATGAGATCACCGCCCGGGAGCGCCGCCGCCGGCTTCGCGCGCCGCGCCTCCCCCGCCTCGCCGCGGCCGACCGGCCCTACGCGACCTTCGCCGCGATCCTCGCGCCCGCGATCGTGTTGCTGGTCGTGCGGGCGGCCGATCTGTTCCCCTCCGAGGTCGGCGCGCTGGTCGGCGGGGCCGGGTCCGAGTGGTGGCGCTACGTGGCGGCGCCCTTCGTGTACACCGACGTCGGCTACCTGTTCGTGGTTGCGGTCACGATCGCGGTCTTCGTCCCCTCGCTGGAGCGCCGCCTCGGCTCGATCTCGGCGGTGCTGCTGCTCATCGCCTGCGGCGGCCTCGGAATGCTCGCCGCCGAGGGCGTGCACTCGATCGGGGTCGATGGCGGGACGCTGCTCGCCGCGGGCGGCAACGGAGTCGCGCTCGGGGCGGTCGGGGCGTGGTTCACGGTCCGGCACGCGGAGAGCCGCAAGCACCCCGGCGACGACTACGACCTGATCGGGGTGACGGTGTTCGCGGCGGTCCTGCTCGCCCTGCCGCTGGTTGAGGACTTCGCGAACGAGTGGGCGGGGCTCGCCGGCGGGCTGGTCGGGCTCGGGGCCGGACTCGCCGCCCAAGCCCTGGGCCCGGCGTCCGAGACGTAGTGCCTCCGAAGTTCACCTCGCTCGACGAGGACCTGCACGGCTACCTGGTCGAGCACGGCTCGCGCCAGGACGACGTCCTCGCGCGACTCGCCGCGGAGACCGAGGCGCTCGGCGATGTCGCGGTGATGCAGGTGGCTCCCGACCAGGGGGCGCTCCTGACCCTCGTGGTTCGGGCGATCGGGGCGCGGCGGGCGCTCGAGCTCGGCACCTTCACCGGCTACTCGGCGATCTGCATCGCCCGCGGCCTTCCGCCCGACGGGCGGCTGCTCGCCTGCGAGCTGAGCGAGGACTGGACCGAGATAGCCCGCCGCTACTTTGCCGAGGCCGGGGTCGAGGACCGGATCGAGCTCAGGCTCGGCCCGGCGATGGACACCCTCCGCGCCCTGCCCGTGGACGAGAGCTTCGACTTCGCCTTCATCGACGCCGACAAGACCGGCTATCCCGAGTACTACGAGGCGGTGCTCGACCGACTACGGGCGGGGGGCGTGGTGATGATCGACAACGTCCTGCACGGGGGCGCGGTGCTCGACCGCGACGACGACTCCCCCGGCAACCGCGCGATCCGCGAGCTCAACGAGCGGATCGCGTCCGACGAGCGGGTCGACGTGGCGATGCTCGGCGTCGCGGACGGAATCACGCTGGCGCTGAAGCGCTGATCAACTACAAAGGGGGGCGATGGCGATGGACAGATCCGGATGGCTGGCGAGCGAGTGGCTCGCCCGAATGCTCAGGAGCATGGAGACGGCCTGGCGCGCGCTCGGGGTCGGCTCGGAGGGCGCCCGCATGATCGAGGGCGACGGGGTGCTTGCGGCCGTTGTGCCGGCCGTGCCCGAGCGATCCGTGTTCAACTCGGTTCTCTACGAGACGTCCGAGAACCTCGCCGCGGCCCGGGACGAGTTGGCGGGAGCCTACGACGAAGCCGGCGTCAACGCATGGACTGTCTGGGTGCCCGAGTCCGACCGCGACTCCGCCGCGCTGCTCGCCTCCGCCGGGCACAGGCTCGACGCGACCCCGCGCGGGATGGTGCTCGATCTGGCCGGTTTCGCCGAGCCCGATCCGGGCGATCTCGACTGGTCGGCGGCGGGTTCGCTCGGCGAGCTGAAGCGGATCAACGATGCCGCCTACGGCGACCCGCCCGGAACCTTCGACCGCGGGATCGGCAACCCGCCGGCGGACGCGTGGCGAATCTACGAGGCCCGCTTCGACGGAGCGGCGGCGTCCGTGCTGGCGACCACCGAGGTCGAGGGAGACTGCGGGATCTGGTGGGTGGCGACCGTGCCCGAGGCGCGCGGTCGCGGGCTGTCGCGGGACCTGCTCAGGGTGGCCCTCGCCGAGGCCCGCGAGCGTGGCCTGGAGACCTCCACCCTGCAGGCGACGAAGCTGGGCCGTCCGGTCTACGAGCGGGTCGGGTACCGCGATCTCGGCGCGCTTCAGATGTGGGAACTTCGGCGGTAGGGTTCGCCGCGTGTACTCGGAGGAGCAGCTCGACGCCGCGATCGACAGGCTCACGGAACCGGACCGCTTCCGCGAGGCGGAGTCGATGGTCGCGAGCGCCGCGCCGAAGCTTCAGCGCGTGCTCACCGACGCGATGCAGGCCGGCGGCTGGTTCGGGGAGACCCACGAGGCCGAGGTGCTGAAGGCCGCGACCGACCCGGACTCCGATCAGCGCGTGACCGCGGTCCGCACGCTGCTGGCCGAGGAGGCGCGGATGGGGATGCTGGTCGGGGTCGCCGTGGGGTGGGCCCTGGCGGAGGAACTAGCGAACGAGGAGTAGATGCCCGAGGTCGAGTTCGAGGCGAACGGCGCCAAGGCGAGCGGCTATCTTGCCGAGCCCGAAGCAGAGGGTCCCGGCCTCGTCGTCCTGCAGGAGTGGTGGGGCGTCGACAAGCACATCCGCGACGTGTGCGAGCGCTTCGGGAGCGAGGGCTTCGTCGCCCTCGCCCCGGACCTCTTCCACGGGGAGACGACCGACCAGCCCGATGAGGCCCAGCAGAAGATGATGGCCCTCAACATGGAGGAGGCGGAGAAGGAGATGCGCGGCGCGGTCGACTACGTCGCGCAGCTTCCGAAGTGCACCGGCCAGGTCGGCACGGTGGGCTTCTGCCTCGGCGGCGGGCTGTCGATCTGGACGGCGACGGTCAACGACAAGGTCGACGCCGCGGTCACCTTCTACTACGTGATGCCCCACGGCAAGCCGGACTTCGCGAAGCTCGCCGGAACCCCCGTCCTCGGGCACTTCGGCGACAACGACGACTACGTTTCCACGGAGGACGCGAAGGCGCTCCAGCAGGAGCTGAACCAGGCCGGGGCGGAGGCGATCTTCCACTTCTACGAGGGGGCCGGGCATGCGTTCTTCAACGACCTGGACCGGCTCGGCACGCACCATCCGGAGCATGCCGGGACCGCCTGGGACCGGACCGTCGACTTCTTCAGGCGACACCTGAACGGCGGCGATCCCGAGATCGAGCGAGTGGGGTAACGCGTGGAGATTCGTTTCCTCGGGCACGCTTCGTTCGAGATCATCGAGGGCTCGGCGCGAGTCCTGATCGATCCCTTCCTCGCCCCGGACAACCCGGCGGCCGTGGTCGGGCCCGAGGAGGTCGAGCCGACGCACATCCTGCTCACGCACGGCCACGGCGATCACGTCACCCACGCGGTCGAGGTCGCGAAGCGAACCGGCGCGAAGTGCGTCGCGCTCGTCGAGCTGGCGAGGTGGCTCTCCGACCAGGGGGTGGACGACGTTGCGGACCCGAACCTCGGCGGGACGGTGGAGCTCGAATGGGGGTGGGTGAAGCTCGTCCCCGCCTTCCACACCAACACGCTCCCCGACGGGCAGGTGATTGGGCTCTCCGCGGGGCTGGTGATCGGGATTG
>JBOGZH010000036.1:0-1876 GCA_050697095.1 Solirubrobacterales bacterium | reverse complement strand
GTGGTGGACGACGTCGAGGCAGCCCGGGTCGAGCTCGACCCAGTCGCGTGAAAGCGGCAGCCAGGGCGGGCGGAACGGTAACGCCACAGTCGCCGGCGATCCACGCGCGCGTGTGGCATTGACGTCGATATCCGAGGTCAGCGCCACACGGAGCGGCGAACCGGGGCTGCGTGTGGTGTTACCGACCTGGGGTGGAGGATCTCACCGCCTATTCCGACGATCCGGACGCCCTCCGGAAGCCCGACGCCGAGCAGCGACTCTGACCAGCTCGGGCAGTCCCGGCGGAGGCTCAGAGAATGTAGATCGTCGTGTAGACGACGATCCACATCGCGTCGACGAAGTGCCAGTAGATGCCCGGCACCTCGACGCCGAGATGGTCCTTGGCCTTGGGGCCGAAGTGGCCACGCCACGCACGGATGTTGGCGAAGCTGAGCAGCAGCAGGCCGACGAAGACGTGCGCGCCGTGCAGGCCGGTGAGCCCGTAGAAGATCGTGCCGAACGAACCATCGCGAGCGCTGAACCCGATGTGGACGTACTCGTTGAGCTGGATGAACAGGAAGGTGAACCCGAGCAGCCACGTCGCCCCCAGCCCAAGCAACAGGCCGCGGCGCTGATCGCGGCGCACGGACTCCAGCGCCCAGTGGACGGTGACGCTCGAGCTGACGAGGATCGCGGTGTTCACTCCGGCGACCGCCACCGGGAGCTCGAACTGGTCGGGCGGCCAGGGTTGCCCCTCGCCGGCGACGACGCGGAGGAAGAAGTAGGAGGCGAAGAAGGCGCCGAACAGCATCACCTCCGAGACGATGAAGAGCAGGATCCCGAGCGTCTGGCGATCGATCCGCGAGCTCTGATGCGCTTCGGGTGGCCCGTGAGCGTGCTCGACTGCCACCGAAGCCGACTCCACGGCTACACCCTTTCCCCTGATGACTGACTACTGACAACTGGCGACTCTGTTGGCGCTGCGGCAGCAGTCCCTCGCCCAGCTTCCACGTGCTCGACCGGCTTGCCGCTCGCCATCTCCTTCACCTTCTCCATCAGCCCCTCCTGGAGCCACTTCGACTGCTCGCCCGCGAAGGTCGAGATCAGGATCTCGTCGATCCGGTAGTGCTCGATCGCGTTCTCGATCGCGGCCGCCGGCTCAGGGCTCATCGGCTGTCCGGTGGCGTCGATCTCGGCCTTGTAGAGCGTCGCGAGCGCCCTCGCGAGCCGGTCGCACACCTCCTCCCGCGTGACCCGCCCCGAGCGCGGGGAGATGATCGTGTAGCGGTGGGGGCGCTCCGCGGCCCTGCTCTTCAGTCGCTCGAGGAGGTCGTCGCTGTCGACGGTCTGGGTGGCCACGACCAGGGTGTGGGTGACGTCCCAGCGCACCGCGTCGTCCTCGATCCGGACCGGGATGTGGACCACGGGGACCTCGTAGCGGCTCTTCGCCCACTCGACGAGATCGCGCCGCATGAGCCCGAACCTCGTCTCCGCGAGGCACGAGATCAGGATCTCGTCCGGGGAGAAGGCGCGGACCGCGTCGTCGAGCGCGAGCGGGGGATCGGGGTCCATCACAACGCCAACCGCGTCGACCCCGAACTCCGCCAGCACGGCCTGGGTGACCTCGACGCGGCTCTGGGCCGCCTCGCGCACCTCGTCCTGATCGACGATCTGGCCCGCCACCGGCTGATTCTGCGGCGCCGCGACGGCGACCGAGGCGCCGCCGTCCGTCGTCCGCTCGCGCAGCGTCTCGAGCAGCCTCCGCCCACCCGCGACCTCGTTCAGGAAGGCGAGGACTCGGGGGGTCGGCTCACTCACGGCCGCCGCCCACCGTCGCCGGCTCGGGCTCGCGCACCTCGGCCTCCTCGCCGGGCATGATCGCGTGCCGCGCGCCGGG
>JBOGZH010000035.1:0-4439 GCA_050697095.1 Solirubrobacterales bacterium | reverse complement strand
GGCGAGGGCCACGGCGGCGATCGTCACGACCGACGCGGTGAGCATCATCCAGCCCCCCAGCCAGGCGATCGTGGCGGTGCCCATGCGCTTGGCCCAGTTGTAGATCGACCCGGCCACCGGGTAGTTGGCGGCGAGCTCTGCGAAGCAGAGGGCCACCATCACCTGGCCGGCGAAGACCATCGGCCAGGTCCACCAGTACGCCGGTCCGCCGAACGCGAACCCGAAGAAGAACAGCTGGAAGACGCCCGTGAGGATCGAGATGTAGCTGACGCCCGCGGCGAAGCTGGCGAACTTCCCGATGCTGCGGTCGAGCTCCTGCTTGTAGCCGAACTCAGCGAGCTCGTCGGACTGTGCTTCGGCCGCTTCCGTCGCCACCGGCGCCTCCTTCCTGGCAGCCGATATATCTCGACGTCGGACGGTCGGTCACGAGAGCCATGCCCGCCAGACGTCCGGGTTCTCTCTTATCCACTGGTCGGCCGCCTCGCGGATGGGCACGCCCTCCGAGTCCACCTCGAAGGCGATCTCTTGCTGGTCCTCGGTCGTGTAGTTGAAGTTCTCCAGGAACCGGAACGCCTCCGGCGCCTTGTCCTCGAGCCCGAGCCACAAGGCCTTGAAGAGGACGTCGTTGGCGTAGTCGCAGTCGTAGCCCTCGCCGTCGCGCTCGCGCGCCGCCTCCTCGCACTCCTCGTCGTAGGCGGGGAGCTGAACCTCCGTGAGGTCGTACTTTCGGTGCGCCCAGTGCGGCGTGTAGAAGTAGGTGAGCACGGGCTCCTTGCGCTTGAACGCGTCGTCGATCGCCCGGATCAGGGCCGGCTCCGAGCCGGTGTTGACGACCTTCAGGTCGAGGCCGAGGCTCTCGATGATCTCCTCGTCGTAGGAGACGAAGGTTGGGTCGCCGGCGAGGAACTCCCCGTTGACGAGGTCCTCGCGACCCTGGAGGCCCTCCCAGCCGGCGAGCTCGGGCCGCTGCTCTAGCAGGTAGGACGGGATCCACCAGCCGATGTTCCCTATCAGCCCCAGCTCGCCGCCGTCGACGATGCCGCCGTCGCGGAGGGGGCCGCCCCGTCGGCCCTCGATGTAGCGCTGGATGTCCGCCGCGTGGCCCGACGGCCATACCTCGAGGGATGCGTCCAGCTCGCCCGACGCGATCGCGGGGACCTGGCTGTTCTCGTCGATCTCGACCAGCTCCACCGTGTACCCGAGCTTCCGCTCGAGGAGGATCTTCGCGACATTCGCGTTGACGGCGGAGCCGGTCCAGGGGTTGACCGCAATCCTGAGGGTCACACCCTCGCCGGGCTTCTCACCGGGTGCCGGCTCGTCGCCCCCGCAGCCGGCCGCCAGGAGCATCAGCGCCACGCCGATCGCAGCAAGACCACCCCGTGCTCTCGCTCCTCTCACCAGCTCGCGCCGCGTCGCGACCTCCTTAGGGTCCCCGGCCGTGCACCGAGTGGACGTTGCCGTCCAGCGTCCGATGCGCCAGTATCCCAGGCGCCCGGGGCCAAGTCAAGACTGATATATCTGAGTTCCCGGCCGGCCGGCAACGCGCCTGTGGCAAGCCACCATGCCCGACATCGCCGAGCACGACATCGCCGAGTTTCTCCGGCGCCACCCCCCTTTCGACACCCTGGACGAGGAGGCGCTGGCAGCCGTTGCGTCAGCCGCCGAGCTGGAGCCCCACCCGACACGGGACAAGATCCTGGACAGCGCCGAGGCCACCTCCGAGTTCGCGTACGTCGTGCTACGCGGCTCCGTCGAATTGATGACGATCGACGGACGCCTTCTGGACCTGCTCGGCGAGGGCGAGATGTTCGGGTTCGCCTCCCTCCTCGAGGAGCGGCCACTGGGGTTCGTCGCGCGGGCCGCCGAGGACACGCTCGCATACCGGATCCCCGAGCACGCGATCCGGCCCGTCCTTGAACGCCCCGCCGCCGTGCGCTTCGTCGTCGGGTCGCTCTCCAAGAGCGTCCGCCTGCTGTCGGGTCACGAGCGGGAGCCGCCGCCGGCTGCCGGCCGGCCGGTCCGCGAGCTCGTCCGCGCGCCGGCGTTGGTCTGCCCACCCGCTACGGCGGTGCAGGAGGCGGCCCAGCGGATGGTCGAGGCCGGCGCCACCTGTGTAGTCGTGGACCTGGGCGACCAGCTCGGCATCGTCACCGACCGCGACATCCGCACCCGGGTCGCCGCCGCGGGTGCCGGGCCGGACACGCCGCTCTCGGCCGTGATGACCGCACCGGCCTGGACGGTGGCCGCGGACCGCTCGGAGACGGAGGCACTGTTCGAGATGCTCGACCACGGCATCCGGCATCTGCCCGTGCTCGAGCCCGACCGGCGGCTCGTGGGCGTGCTCGACGACATCGACCTCGTGGCGAGCGAGCGGCGTGCTCCCTTTCGCTTGCGGGCCCGGATCGCGCGCAGCGGCGACGCGGCGGGGGTGGCCGACGCCGCCGCCGAGCTTCCGGACACGGTGATCGCGCTGTACGACGCGGACGTGCCGGCCGCGGCGATCAGCCGCACGATCGCCAGCATCCACGACACGGTCACCCGCCGGCTGATCGAGATCGCCCACGAGGAGCTCGGGCCACCGGCGGTGCCGTACACGTGGTTGGCGATGGGCAGCTTCGGCCGCCGCGAGCCGTTCCCGAGCTCCGACGTCGACTGCGCGCTGGCCTGGGATGACGGCGACGATCCGCAGCTGCGGGAGACGATGCTGGCCCTTGCGCGGCGCGTTCTGGGGGGGCTGGCGGCGTGCGGGCTGCAACCCGACCGCCAGGGCGCGGTGGCCTCGAGCCCGCTGTTCGCCCGTTCGATCCGCGAGTGGGAGCGCGCCGCCCGGGCGTGGCTCGAGGACCCCGATCGCGACCGCGGCCTGATGCTGCTCTCGGTGGTCGTGGAGAGCGATCCGGTCTGGGGCGCCACGATCGCGGCCGAGCGTCTCGCGGCAGCGTTCTCCGGGGCCCCGAACCGCGAGCACGCGCTGCGCCGGCTGGCCGCGGCGGCGGCGGCCGAGCGCCCGCCCACGGGCTTCTTCCGCGACTTCGTGCTCGAGGACAGCGGCGAGCGCAAGGGGGTGCTGGACATCAAGCACGGCGGCCTGCTGCCGATCGAGGCTCTCGCCCGCTGGGCCGGGCTGGCGGCCGGCGTGAGCGCCGCGTCGACGAGGGCGCGTCTGCGAGCGGCGGAGGGGGCGGGGACGCTGGAGGCGGCCGACGCGGCCGTCCTGCACGGCGCCTTCGAGCTCGTCTGCGCGCTCCGGATGGAGCATCAGGTCGAGCGGCTGCGCGCCGGACTGCCGCCCGATGACCTGATCGACCCCAAGCGCCTCGCGCCGCTCACCAGAACCTCGCTGAAGGAGGCCTTCCGTGCGGTGGCGAAGGTGCAGCGCGGCATCGGGTCCAAGCTGGGCTTCTCTCCGGGTTGAGCGTGCCCTGGCGGCCTGACCATCTCGGTCAGTCGCCGCCGCGCGCGGTGCCCGCGAGCTTCTGCTTCGGGGTCTTCTTTCTCGGGTCGATGAACGGCTTCTCGACGACCACGGCGGAGGTCGTTCCCTCCGGGCGCTCGACCTCCAGCTCGGTGCCGAGCTCGGCGTGCTCGGTGGGAACCATCGCGTAGCCGATGTTCCTCTCGAGCCGGGGGGAGAAGCACGCCGAGGTCACCTCGCCGATGCGCCCGCCAGCCTTGTGGACAGGGAAGACGTCGATCATCGAGCCGTCGTTGTAAGCGCCGAGCCGTTCCCCGCCGATCTCGACGCCCACGAGCTTGCGCTTCGCGCCCTCACGCTTGATGCGGGCAAGCGCCTCCTTGCCGATGAAGTCGGAGCCCTGCTCGAGGTCGACCATCCAGTCATAGCCCATGCCGACCTCGTAGGGGTTCGTGTCGTACCACATGTCGGCCCCGAGGGCGAGGATGCCGCCCTCGATCCGGCGGATGTGGCACGGTCCGATGACGGCGAGGTCGTGCGGCTTGCCCGCCTCGAGCACGGCGTCCCACAGCTTCGCGCCGTTCCGGCTCGCCTCGTACAGGTAGATCTCGTAGCCGAGCTCTCCCGTGTAGCCGGTCCGCGAGACGAGGACCTTCATCCCGTCGAGCTCGAACGGCCGCAGGTAGTAGTAGGGGATCTCGAGGACGCTCTCGCCGAAGAGGTCCACCATCACGTCCTTCGACTTCGGCCCCTGGACCTGCACCGGCCCGACGTCGATCTCCTTGATGGCCACGTCGTAGTCGGAGTTGTGGGCAACGCCCCTGGCCCATAGCTCCACGTCGCTGTCGGCCAGCGAGAGCCAGAACCGGTTCTCCTCGACCCGCAGCAGCACGGGGTCGTTGATGATCCCGCCGTCGGGCAGGCAGAGGAAGACGTACTTGCACTGCTCGACCGCGCACTTGTTGAGGTCGCGCGCCACCAGCAGCTGGGTGAAGTCGAAGGCGTCCGGTCCGCTGATCTCGAT
>JBOGZH010000034.1:0-5116 GCA_050697095.1 Solirubrobacterales bacterium | reverse complement strand
GCAGCCGGAGCCGCGCGAGGTGCACGTGCTCAACAAGCCCGCCGGCGTGGTCTCCACGGCACGCGACACGCACGGGCGGCGGACCGTGGTGGACATGGTGCGCTCGCGCCGGCGGCTCTACCCGGTCGGGCGCCTCGACGCCGACAGCACCGGGCTGATCCTGCTCACGAACGACGGCGAGCTCGCGAACCGGCTCACCCACCCGCGCTACGGGATCGCGCGCACCTACCGCGCGCGGCTGCGGCGGCGGGCGAGCGACGGGGCCCTGCGGCGGCTGCGCGAGGGGGTCGAGCTGGACGACGGGCGGACCTCGCCCGCGCGTGTCCGCAGGCTCGGGCCACGCGAGATCGAGATCACGATCCGCGAGGGCCGCAACCGCCAGGTGCGGCGAATGGTCGAGGCGATCGGGAACGGCGTCGCGACGCTGCGGCGGATCGGGTTCGGTCCACTGCGGCTCGGCCGCCTGGCGGAGGGCGGCGCGCGGCGGCTGAGCCCGGACGAGGTCGAGCGCCTCTGGGAAGATTCCCGGCCGTGAGCGCGGCGGTCCCAAACGAGCGTCTGTGGGCGGTTCGCGGAGCCGCGCAGGCGGAGCGCAACGACGCGGACGCGATCGTCGCCGCGACGGGGGAGCTGATGCGCGAGTTGATGAAGCGCAACCAGCTCGCGCCCGAGCGCATTGTGAGCTGCCTGTTCACCGTCACCGACGATCTCGACGCCGAGTTCCCGGCCGTCGCCGCGCGCAGGGTCGGGCTCGACTCGGTGCCGCTGCTGTGCGCGCGCGAGGTCGCCGTCCCGGGAGCGATGGAGCGGGTGATCAGGGTGCTGGTCCACTACTACGCGGCCCCCGACCATCGCCCCGCCCACACCTACCTGGGCGTGACGCAGGAGCTTCGCTCCGACCTCGAGGCCGCGCAGTAGCAATTCCACCCGCCACAATGGGACGCCTATGGCAGTGACGTTTGCCGACAAGCTGGCGCGGATGCCGCATTACGAGGCCGGGATGCACCTCGAGGAGGCGCGCGAGACCTACGCATCGAACGACATCGTCAAGCTCGCCTCGAACGAGTGCCCGTGGCCGCCGCACCCCGCGGTGCTCGAGGTGATCGCCGGCGAGGCGGCGAGCGCACACCGCTACCCCGACCAGCATGCTCGGCTGCTGCGCCGCCGGATCGCGGAGCGCTACGACTTCGACCCGGGGGGGATCGCGGTCGGGAACGGCTCCTGCGAGATCCTGCTGGCCGCCGCGGTCGCGCTGTGCGAGCCGGAGGCCGAGATCGTCTTCGCGTGGCCCGCGTTCTCGATCTACCCGCATCTGGCGGCGCTCTCCGGGGCGCGCGAGATCCGCGTCCCCCTGTCCGACGACTACCTCCACGACCTCGAGGCGATGCTGGCCGAGGTCACCGCGGCGACCCAGCTGCTCGTGGTCTGCAACCCCAACAACCCCACCGGCACGCACCTTCCCGCGGCGGAGATCGGGGCCTACGTGGAGCGCGTGCCCGACCACGTGACGGTGGTCCTCGATGAGGCCTACGTCGAGTTCCAGGTGCACGACGACGTCGATGCGACGGTGGACCTGCTGAAGCGGTTTCCGAACCTCGTCGTGCTGCGGACGTTCAGCAAGGTCTACGGGCTCGCCGGGCTGCGGGTCGGCTACGGCCTCGGCTCGGCCAGGTTCCGCTCAGCAGTGCACGCCGTGCGCCAGCCGTTTCCCGTCAACGCGCTCGCGCAGGCGGCGGCGGCCGAGGCGATCCTGCACCAGGACGAGGTCACCGACCGCGTGGAGCGCACGGTCGCGGAGCGGCTGCGCGTCGAGGAGGAGCTGCACGAGCTCGGCCTCCGCACCGCGGATACCCACGCGAACTTCTCCTGGGTGGCCCTCGGCGACCGCGACGAGGCGGCCCTGATCGAGGCGCTCGGCCGCGCGGGCGTGATCGTGCGCGGCGGCGAGAGCCTCGGCGGCCCCGGCCACATCCGCGTCACCTACGGGACGCGTGCCGAGAACGAGCGCTTCGTCGAGGCGCTGCGCGGCGCGCTGTAGAGACACGGTGGGTCGGGAGAGTCCGCAACTTGCGGTGTTTGCTTACGGCCGCGATCCGTGCTACAAAGCCTCGCCAGTGAGACGCCTTCGCACGTCGATTGCCGCAGGTTCGGCCGTGAACGGCCCCGCTCGGCGTGCGCGCTACTACTGGTATTGGCGATTTACATAGGCGTCCGGCCCACGGCTGCCTGAGCCGCCGACCGACAAGGAGATCCGCCGGACGCCTAAACCCGATTGGCCCCATTCGTGAGGCCGAGCGCAGTACCGGTGAACCGCAAACAGGACTTCGACGAAAGAGTTTGAAGGAAGGCAGATTCAAATGATGATCGTGATGAAAGAAGGGGCGAGCGCGGAGCAGGTTGACGCGGTCGTCGAGAGAGTGGAGTCGGTCGGGTGCTCCGCGCACGTCTCGCGCGGCGACCTTCTGACCGTGATCGGGGCGATCGGCGAGCGCGACCGGGTCCAGGGGCTCGGGCTCGAGGGCGCGCCGGGCGTCGACCACCTGGTCCCGATCCTGAAGCCCTACAAGCTCGCATCGGCCCAGTTCCGCAAGGGCGAGCGAACCGTGATCGAGGTCGACGGGCGCCGCGTGGGCGGCGACAGCTTTGCGCTGATCGCCGGCCCGTGCACGGTCGAGAGCCGCGACCAGACCATCGAGGTCGCGCGCTGCGTGGCCGACAACGGCGCCGCGATGTTGCGCGGTGGGGCGTACAAGCCCCGCACCTCCCCTTACAGCTTCCAGGGCCTCGGCTCCGAGGGGCTGGGCCTGCTCGAGGAGGCGAAGGAGGAGACCGGCCTGCCCGTCGTCACCGAGCTGATGGACGTGCGCGACCTCGACGACGTGCTCGAGGTCGCCGACGTGCTCCAGATCGGGGCGCGCAACATGCAGAACTACCCCCTCCTCGCCGAGGCCGGGCGCTCGGGACGACCCGTGCTTCTGAAGCGCGGGCTGGCCGCCACTCTGGAGGAGCTCCTGATGGCGGCGGAGTACGTGCTCAAGGAGGGCAACCCGGACGTGATGCTGTGCGAGCGGGGGATCCGCACGCACGAGACCGCGTACCGGTTCACCCTCGACCTGCTCGCGATCCCGGTGCTGCACGAGATGACGCACCTCCCGGTGATCGTCGACCCGAGCCACGCGGCGGGGCGGCGCGACTGGGTGCAGCCGATGTCGCTCGCCGCGGCCGCGGCGGGCGCGGACGGGATCATCGTCGAGGTCCACAACGAGCCGGATGAGGCGATCTGCGACGGGCCGCAGGCGATCGCGACCGAGCGGTTCTCGGAGTACGCCGACCGCCTCCGCGGCGTCGCGGAGCTCGCGGGCAAGGAAATCGCCCGCGTCTAGGGCGCCGCTCCAGAGCCTCCGATGAGGGTCGCGATCCTCGGCGTGGGGCTGATCGGCGGCTCGATCGGGCTCGCCGCGAGGCGCCGGCTCGATGCCGACGTCACCGGATTCGATCCCGACCCGGCGACGGTCGAGCGCGCGGTCGAGCGCGGGGCGCTCGACGTCGCCTCCCGCTCGGTGTCCGAGGCAGTCGAGGGCGCCGAGGTCGTGTTCTGTGCCGCCCCGGTGGGGGCGCTCCCCGGGCTCGTCGTCGAGGCCCTCGAGGCAAGCCCGGACGGTGCCGTGGTCACCGACGTGGGATCGACCAAGCGCGGGTTGATCACCGGGCTCCCCGAGGGCCCGAGCCGGGAGCGCTTCATCGGCGGGCACCCGCTCGCGGGGGCGGAGACGTCCGGGGTGGACCACGCCCGGGCCGACCTGTTCGAGGGCGCGCGCTGGTACCTCGTGCCGACCGAGCGCTCCAGCGGGTTGCTGTACGACCGCCTGCACCGGACGATCGCCGAACTCGGCGCCCGCCCCGAGGCGATCGATGCCGAGATCCACGACCGGATGATGGCGACGGTCAGCCATCTCCCACACGTGATCGCGAACGTGCTCACCGCGGGGGCCGCCGACGCGGTCGGCGAGGACACCGAGCGTCTCCCCGACGTCGGGGCGAGCTTTCGCGACACCACCCGGGTAGCCGGCGCGAACCCCGCGATCTGGGTTGACATCTTCGCCAGCAACCGCGAGGCGCTCGCCGGTGAGATCGACTCCGTGGTCGAGCGCCTTCGCCACGCCGCCGAGCTGCTGCGGGCCGGCGACGGAGAGGGGTTGGCCGAATGGCACCGCGCCGCGCTCGCGGACCGCAGGCGGCTGCTCGAGGCGGAGCTGATCGGCGGGCCGCTGTGCGAGCTGCGCGTGTCGGTGGAGAACCGGCCGGGCACCGTCGCCGAGATCGCGCTCGCCCTGGGCCGTGCGGGGGTCAACATCGAGGACATGGCCCTCTACCCGGCCGCCGACATGCGCTCCGGCGCCGTGTCGCTGTGGGTCGCCGGTGCCGAGGAGGCGGAGCGCGCCGCCGGCGTCGTGCGCGACCTCGGCCATACCGTGTCCGTCGTCGCGAGCGGCTGATGGCGCCGACCCGCTTCGAGCCCTCGGGGCCGCTTCGCGGCAAGCTGCGGCCCCCGCCGGACAAGTCGATCTCGCATCGAGCGGCGCTGCTCGGCGCAATGGCCGCCGGGACCACGCGGGTCGAGAGCTATCTCGACTCCGCTGACACGCGAGCCACCCTGACGGCCGTGCAGGATCTCGGCGCCGACGTCATCGAGCTCGGCGCCGGCGAAGGGGGGCTCGAGCTTGAGATCCGCGGCGCCGGGCGGCGGGGCCCCGGCGAGAGCGCCTCAGGCTCGGAACAGCGGATCGATGTCGCCAACGCGGGGACGCCGCTCCGGCTCCTGCCCGGGTGGCTGGCGGGCCAGGGCACCGGGCGCTGGGTCCTCGACGGCGACGAGTCGATCCGTCGCCGCCCCGTCGACCGCGTCGCCGAGCCGCTCACCCGGATGGGCGCCGCAGTGAGCTGTCGCGAGGGGCGGCTTCCCCCCCTCGCGGTCGAGGGCGCCGAGCTTCACGGAATCTCCTACGAGCTGCCCGTGGCGAGCGCCCAGGTCAAGTCGTGCGTTCTCCTCGCAGGGCTGTATGCGGAGGGCGGGCCGACGACGGCGGTCGAGCCGCACGCGAGCCGCGACCACACC
>JBOGZH010000033.1:0-8213 GCA_050697095.1 Solirubrobacterales bacterium | reverse complement strand
TGATCGCGCCGACCATCGTCGGGCTCGAGGCGATCGCTCCCATCGGGCGACCCCTGCCCATCAGCCGTCCTCCATCAGGAAGCGGAGCAGGGCCTTGCCCGCGCGCGTCAATCGGTGGGCGGCGCCTGCGCCCGGTTCCGGCACCGGCGCGGGCTCGCCCTCCGGCTCTCCCTCCAGGGGCTGGGGCGCCTCCGGCTCGGCCTGGGGGACGGCGGGCTCGGGCTCGGCCTGCTCGGGCTGCGATGTCGCGGTGCCCGGTCGTCGGCGCTGCCCGGGTGGCCGCTCCTCGCGGGGTCCGCCGAGCTGGTCGAGAAGCTGCGCTACCGAGGCGGTGCCGGCCTCTTCCTCCCCGGTGAAGTTTGCGCTACACCCTAGGACCGGGGCGCTGATGATCCGCGTGCAGTTGGTGACGAGGGCGAACGTGCGCAGGTAGTGGCCGAATTCGTCGAAGCCGTTGACGCCGGCCGTGGTGTTGAAGATGAAGTCCGTGAGGAACCTGAAGCCGTCGGTAGTGCTCAGGCTGCGCAGCAGCTCGTCGAGCTGCTTGGTTCCGGGCTCCGCCGAGCGGGCCAGATCCCGAACGTCCTTGATCACCGGGTCCGAGGCGATGATGTCCTCCTCGCTGGCCGCCGCCGCGTCGCCGAGGCTCTTCAGCGCCGGGGTCCCCGCCGCGGCGAGTGGGCCGAGCGAGCGCTGAGCGCGGGTCAGCGCCGGCGCGGCGTCGCCGAAGTCCCTGATCACCGGCGTGCCCTGGTCCGAGAACCGTCGCAGCTCGACCATCGTCAGGCGCAGCTCGCGCAGGTAGCCGGGGAAGCGCTCCAGCCCCGCCTCGAGGTCGGCGCTGCGCTCCGCGGTCGCCTGCGCGGTCACGTTCGCGCCACGGATGAAGCCGCTGATGTTGGCGCGCTCCCGCGCGAGGGGGGCGAGCACGGTGTCGGAGTCCCGCGCCAGCTCGGCGAGGGCGCGGTTCTGCTGCGCGAGGATCGCGAGCACACGGTTGGTCTGGCGCAGCGCCGGGTTGGCGCGCTCCACGATCACCTCCAGGTCCTCGCCACGGGCCGCGAAACCGGCGCCGAGGTCGTTGAGGATCAGCCGGAACCGCTCCGCGTAGGGCTCGCGCATGATGTTGTTGACGAGGTCGAGGTCGACCGCCTTGCCGTTGTTCTCGAGCGGGAGGAGGAGCTGGCCGGCGCCGGGCTGGCCCTCCGGGATCTCCTCGAGGGGCGGCGGTGGCTCGGTGCCGGCGGCGCGCGGCTCGGTCACGGTGCAGCCGACGAACTTCTCCCCCAGCAGCGACTGCGGCTGGATCAGGCACGAGGCGTCCTCGCGGAAATCCTGGAACCCGGGGTCGTCGATGCGCATCACGACCGCCGCCTTCCCGGGCTCGTCCCCGCCGTCGGCGGTCACGCTCTCCCCCGGCCGGGTGACGTCGACCTCGGTCACCTCGCCGACCTTCGCTCCCGCCACCCGGACCTCCTCGCCGATGACGAGGAACGAGGCGTTGTCGAAGATCGCACGGATCTCGTCCGGGCCGCCGTCGTCGCTCGACGCCGTCCCGGCGAGCAGCAGCCCGGCGCCGCCGGCGAGCGCGCACGCTATGACGACGAGCCGCCTCATGGCCCGGGTGGCACGTCGGCCGGGTCGCACTTCGGGTTCGGGTCCTGGCCGCCGGACAGCAGGTCGCCGTCGTCGGTGAACGGGTTGGAGCCGCCGATCGGCTGCGTCGCGCCGCCGGGGCAGCGGACGAAGTTGCCCTTCCCGAGCGGGTTCGCGTCGTAGAAGTCGTACTGCTGGGAGGGGTTCTGCGGGGTGAGCAGGCCGGCGTTGTGGGAGAAGATGTTGGCGAGCACCGACGCGCGCGCATAGTGGCCGTTGGCGTCGTAGTAGGCGGTCGCCTGGCCGAGCCTGCTGACCAGGCCCAGCACGTCGGGAGCGTACGGCCGTGCGAACTGGAAAACCGGGAGCGAGTCCTCGACCGCCTGGCTGGCGCGCGGGAGGTCCCTCCTCGCGCGATCGCGGAGGGTGGGGAGATCGCCGAGCGTGTCCGCGAGGTCGTTCGCCCTGCCCCTGCGGAACACCACCTTGCGGAGGTTGCGGAACACCGGCACCGCGTTGCGCGCCACCGGCCGCACGTCGCGCAGGAACGGCGCCAGGTCGCGGGTCGCCGGCTTCGAGGTCGCGACCAGGGGGTCGAGGTCGTCGAGGGCGGCGCGGAGGTTGACGAACGTCGTGTTCGCCTGCCGCAGGACCGGCGGGAGCGCGACCAGCGAGCGGTCGAGGGCATCGTTCTCCCGCGCGATCGCGCCGAGCCCCTCGTTGGCGTTCGAGGTCAGCGCGGAGAGGTCGTTGCGCCGCTCCGCGATCGCACCGACGGCGCGTGAGCCATCGACCAGGAAGTCCGTGAACACCTTCTCGTCTCGGGTCAGCTCGGCCAGCAACTCCTGCGTCGTGCTGAGCCCGGGGTTGAGGTACTTGTAGGTTTCGTTCGCGGCCCTGCCGGCGCCCGTGTAGCTCGCCGCGAAGCCCTGGATCACGTTGCGAAGCGCGCGCCGCTCGCGTGGCCTGAAGATGTCGAAGATCTGATCGAGGTCGACCGGCGCGATCGTTCTCTCCGCGGTGATCACGTCGCCGTCCTCGAGCGAGGCGGAGTTGTCGGGACCCGGGGTGACCGAGATGTAGCGGTTGGCGACCCCCGAGAGCGAGGTCGTACGGATCACCGCCGTCGTGCCCTCGTGGAGCTGCTCCTCGACGTTGATCGCAACGTCGGCCTGCCAGTCGTCGGTGAGCTTGATCTCCTCGACCGACCCGATCGGGTGCCCGCCCACCTGCACCTGGTTGCCGGTAACGAGCTGTCCTCCGGTCTTGAAGAGGACCCGGTAGGTGTAGCCGTTGCCGTTGCCCAGGAAGAGGATCAGGACGAGCGCGATCGCTGCGAGCAGCGCGCCCAGCGCAGCGACCCGGGCTGGGGTCGTCCGCCCGGCCGACCCGCCCTCCCCCGAGCTCACGGACTCACCGCCACGCTCGTGCCTCTCGGAGAGTCCTGCTTACGCAAGCCCAAGCCTTCGCATCCCCTGGTCCGGTCTCCTCCACCGATCCCAGCAGCCTATATATCGTGGCGCCCGGCAAGCAAGCGGCCGGGTTGGCGCGATCCAAGCTCCGATCTCTCACCCGATCCATCGGCACGCATGCCCGAGGGCCTGAGGCTCACGCACGCCTCCTCGATTCGTTAATCCGCGCTTAACGTCCGACATCAAACCCGCGCCTCCGGACCCCAATCGCCACCACCGAGACATCGAGCCGCGTCACACTCGCCGTCGTCCTGCTCGCCGCCGGAACGTCCTGGAACGCGGGCAACATCGGCCCCGTCACCTCGACCCTGAGCGAGGACTTCTCGGTCTCGCTGACGGCCGTCGGCCTGCTCTCGGGGACGGTGTTCTTCGCCGGGCTGCTGGCGACAACGGTGCTCGCTCCGGCGCTCGCTGCGCGCACGGGCGTCGCCGGCGCGACCCGGCTCGGGTGCATCACCTGCGGAGCGGGAAACGCGCTGTTCGCCGCGAGCCCGTGGTTCGCCGGGCTGGTCGCGGGTCGGGTGCTGGTCGGAGCGGGGCTGGGGCTCGCGCTCGTCCTCGGCCCGATCTTCGCGCGCGAGTTCGG
This sequence comes from Solirubrobacterales bacterium, assembly GCA_050697095.1. Classification (GTDB taxonomy): domain Bacteria; phylum Actinomycetota; class Thermoleophilia; order Solirubrobacterales; family 70-9; genus DASPWW01. The sequence continues at coordinate 4,559 of JBOGZH010000033.1, read as the reverse complement.
GGGCGTGCGGCTGCTGGGCGTGTTCGGCGCGGGGGTGACGCTCGGGATGGCCGCCGCGCTCGGGGTGGGAAGCGTGCTCGAGGACGCCGGGGTCGAGTGGCGGGTCGCGTTCGTGCTCTCGGCGATCGTCGGCGTCGTGGCCCTCCCCTTCCTTCCGGCCCGGATGGAGTCCGGCGCCCCCGAGCGGCGCGGAGGCGGGCTGCTGGGCGCGATGCTGCGCAGCGCCGGGCTGTGGCGGGTGGCGCTCGTGTACGTCGGCTCGTTCGGCGTCCAGCTGATCGTCGGCGCGTGGCTGATCCACTACCTGACGGAGGGAGACGGGATGGCCGTCTCGCTCGCGGGGCTGCTCGCGTTCGTCATGTTCGGGGTCTCGGCGACGGCGCGGGACCTGGGTGGGACGCTGTCGGCGCGCGGGGTGTCGCCGGTGATCCTCGTCGGGATCGCGCCGCTGCTCGCGACGCTGGGCCTGGTGATGATCAGCATCGACCGCTCGTTCGAGGTCGCGCTGCCGGCGGTGGTCTTGATGGGGATCGGGTTCTCGACCCCGTACGCCGTGATGATGGACGAGGCGCAGCGCCTCTTCCCGCAGCGCCCACTGGCGCCGATCACGGTGCTCCAGCTCGGCGCCAACGCGGTCCCGATGATCGTGATCCCGATCGTCGGGGCGGCGCTCGCCGAGGGGAGCGGCGAGGCCGCCCTGATCGCGTTGGGCGCGGTCTGCGCAATCGGGGGCGTGGCGAACTTCCGCCCGGCCGTGCGGGCTCGCGAGTAGATGGCGGAGTGCGATGCCGCCGGGCTGCCGTGAGCGGCGGTCGCTGGATGACCGGGCAAGTAGGGGAGCGGCTCGGCCGGGGTGATTGACGCCGCAAACTCCACACTCGGCGTCTCAGCGCAGACGAGTGTGCGGTTGACGGTGATATACGCCGTCAACCCCACATTCGTGGCCCGCTGGCGATCGAATGTGCGGTTTGCGGCGCCGCCAGGCCCCTACCCAGCCATAACATCCCGCCGATGCGTTCCTCGGAGGCCGACGATCTGAAATTACTCGCCTACGCGATGAAGAACGCGACCAGCGACCCCATCAGCGCGTAGAAGACGATCGCCTCGGTGAGCGCGAAGCCCAGCCACATGATGCTCTCGATCTCGCCGCGCATCTCGGGCTGGCGGGTCACCGACTCGATCGTCTTGCCGAAGATGTAGCCGACGCCGACTCCGGGGCCGATCGCGCCGAACCCGGTTCCGAGGCCGTCCCCGACTGTGAGATCCCGCGGACCGCCGGAGCGCTCGGCGCTCAGTCGGTCAGCAGGTACCGCGCGGCGGCCGTGCCGGCTTCGATGACCTCGTCGAAGTTGCGATCGGGGTCGGTGAGGACCTGGAGGGCGATGCCGTCGGCGATCCCGAACAGGTAGGTCACTACCGCCTCGGCCCCGAAGCGCAACGAGAGCACGCCCTCGCGCTGCTTCGCCTCGAGGATCTCGGCGACGTGGCGTCGGCTGCGGTTGAACAGCTCCCCCACCTCGCGCTGGATCTCGGGCTTGCGGCGGCCCGCCGTGAAGACCTCGAAGATCAGGTCGAAGAACCCGGGCTGGTTCTCGATCAGGTCGAGGAGGTTCGAGACCAGGACGTCGAGCACGTCGTCGACGGTCTTGGCGCGCGCGAGGGGCTCGTCGAGTCGCGCCACCCGGACCTCCGAGTCGCGTCGCACGACCTCGACCAGGAGACGCTCCTTGGTCCCGAAGTAGTAATGCAGAAGGCCGCGGCTGACCCCCGCCTCGCGCGACACGTGCTCGAAGGTCGAGCCCGCGATCCCGCGGACGGCGACGCTCGCGCGCATCGCCTCGACGATCCGCCGCGCCTTCTCGCCGCTCAGCTCGCGTTGCTTGGTCGCGGCCTCCACGCCGCCAGTGTAGAAGCACCAATTCCGCTCGCGTACTCAGCTCCCGCTCGCTCGCACGCACATAACCGGCAGCCTTGCTCGCTCGCTCTCGCCTCCGCCGTGAGCGGGTTGCGGGCGAGATCGGGCGGGAATTAGCTCTGGGTGGAGGCGGTCTCTGGCGCCGGCGAGGTGGTCGAGGTGTACTCGAACTCCTCCTCGGCGCCGAACAGGCGGTCGAGGACCGCCTTGCGGAACTCCTCGCTCAGCAGCAGGGCGAGCCCCGCGCCGATCAGCGCGATCAGCAGCAGCCTGCCGAGACGGAACTTGCGCTTCCGCTTCCCGCGCAGCTGCTCGGAGGCCTCGCGCATCGACTCGGCGGCCTTGCGCAGGTCGCGCTGAACCTTCTTGTCCTCCATCAGGGCCTTCGCGGGCCCCTTGCCGTTCGCGATCCGGGAATAGGCGTCGCGCGCCGACTCGAAGGCCTCGCGGATGTTCGCGCGCAGATCGTCATCCTCGATCAGCCGCTGGACATAGGGGTTGGAGCGAAGCGAGGACGCCGCCTCGCCCGCCTTCTTCGCGGACTCCTGGGCCCGCTTGCTCCTTGCCGCCATCAAACCTCTCCTAACTCGTTCGGATCCCGGCAGAGCTTATACCCCAATCGACGGAGCACTAGCCGCCGTGCAGGGCGCACTCGAGCACCTCGCCCAGCTCGCTCACGTACACGTACTCGAGGTCCTCGCGCTCGTGATCGGGGATCTCCTCCACGTCGCCCTTGCTTCGCTCCGGGACGATGACCCGCTTGATCCCCGCCCGCTGGGCGGCAAGCGACTTCTCCTTCACGCCACCGATCGGCAGCACCTGCCCCGTGAGCGTGATCTCGCCCGTCATAGCGACGTCGTTGGCGACGGGCCGGCCGCTGACCAACGAGGCCAGGGCGGTCGCCATCGCGACCCCCGCCGAGGGGCCGTCCTTGGGCACCGCCCCGGAGGGGACGTGGACGTGGACGTCGTGCTTGGAGAACCAGTCCTCGGGAAGGTCGGGCGCGAGCTCGGACTGGTGACCGCGCACCCAGGAGAGCGCCGCCTGCGCCGACTCCTTCATCACGTCGCCGAGCTGGCCGGTGATCGTGAGGTTCCCCGAGCCCCCCATCGCGGTCGCCTCGACGAACAGCACCTCGCCCCCGACCGGAGTCCACGCGAGGCCGGTGGCGACCCCGGGGTCCTTGGTGCGCCGCTTCTGCTCGGCGAAGAACTTCCGCGGCCCAAGCAGCTCTCGCACCCGCTTCGCCGAGATGCGGGCCTTGCCCTCGAGCTTTCCCTCCGCGACGTCGCGCGCGATCTTGCGGCAGACCGTCCCGATCTGGCGCTCCAGGTTGCGGACTCCAGCCTCCCGCGTGTATTCGTCCGCGATCGCGGTCAGCGCCGAGTCCGAGAACTCGATCTGCGAGGGACGCAGCCCGTTCTCCTCGATCTGGCGCGGGACCAGGTACTGCTTCGCGATGTGGAGCTTCTCGTCCAGCGTGTAGCCGGCGAGCTGGATCACCTCCATGCGGTCCTGTAGCGGGATCGGGATCGGGTCGAGGAAGTTGGCCGTCGCGATGAACAGGACGTCGGAGAGGTCGAACTCGAGGTCGAGGTAGTGATCGCGGAAGCTGTTGTTCTGCGCCGGGTCGAGCACCTCCAGCATCGCGCTCGCCGGATCGCCGCGGAAGTCGGCGCCCATCTTGTCGATCTCGTCGATCATGAACACGGGATTGCGCGAGCCCGCATCGCGCAGCGCGCGGACGATCGTTCCCGGCATCGCGCCGATGTAGGTCCGCCGGTGGCCGCGGATCTCCGCCTCGTCGCGGACGCCGCCGACCGATATGCGCTGGAACTTGCGGCCGAGGGCGCGGGCGATCGACTTCCCGAGGCTCGTCTTCCCGACTCCCGGCGGCCCGACGAAGCACAGGATCGGCCCCGGCGAGTCCGGCTTCAGCCTCCGCACCGCCAGGTACTCGAGGATCCGCTCCTTCACCTTCTCCAGGTCGTAGTGGTCCGCGTCGAGCACCTCGCGAGCGTGGGCGATGTCGAGGTCGTCCTCGGACTGCTCCTTCCACGGCAGCTCCACGAGCCACTCGAGGTAGGTCCGGATCACGCCGTACTCGGCCGCGGCCGGAGGCAGGCGCTCCAGCCTCGAGAGCTCGCGATCCGCGGCCGCGCGCGCGTGCTCGGGCAGCCCCGCCTGCTCGATCCGGTCCCGGAGCTCGTTCACCTCCGCCTGACGCTCGTCGCCTTCTCCCAGCTCCTCCTGGATCGCCTTCAGCTGCTCGCGGAGGAAGTACTCGCGCTGGCCCTTCTCCATCTCGGACTGGACCTGGGACTGGATCTTCGAGCCGAGCTGGACCACCTCCAGCTCCCGGGCGAGGATCTCGGAGAGCCGGCGCAGGCGCTTGACGACATCGACCTCCTCGAGCAGCTCCTGCTTCTCCTCGGTCGAGATCCGCATCGCGCCCGCGATCAGGTGGCACAGCGCCGAGGGGTCGTCGACGTTGGCGACCGCGAGCTGGAGCTCCTCCGGGAGATAGGGGATCCCCTCGATGATCGAGCTGAAGGTGTTCTGGACGTTGCGGGTCAGCGCATCGAGCTCGGGCGAGGGCTCGACCACGTCGGGAAGCTCCTCGATCCGCGCGACGAGGTAGGGC
>JBOGZH010000032.1:0-9587 GCA_050697095.1 Solirubrobacterales bacterium | reverse complement strand
CGTCCTTGCCATGCTTGACTCTCGCTCGCCAGAAGCGGGCCACCATTGTCGGACGGGGCACTAGCCGGGCCGTGGAGGCGTTCGGCGCCACGCAGTGGTCCGGCTTCAAGGACTTCTGCCAGTTCGCGAGCCCGACTCGCGTCGTCGCGGGCCGCGGCCTGCTCGAGGGAGCGGGGTTCGAGTTCGCCAAGGAGGGCGCGACGCGCGCGCTCCTCGTCACCGACGAGGGCATCCGCGCCACCGGGTTGCCGGACCGCGTGGCCGAGGGGCTCGCGGACGGTGGGGTGGAGGTGGCGGGCGTCTTCGACCGGGTTCCCCAGGATTCCGATGCCGGCGCCGTCGCCGAGTGCGCGGCGATGGCCAGGGACGGGGCCGCCGACGGTTTCGTCGCGCTGGGCGGAGGCTCGGTCATCGACACAACCAAGGCTGCCGACATCCTCTTCACCCACAGCGGCGAGATCGCCGACTACGAGGGCGTCTACGGGTTGCCCCGCGCTGGCGAGGGGATGGGAGCGCCGCTTCCGCTCGCGCCGCTGGCGGCGATCCCGACCACCGCCGGCACCGGCTCGGAGGTCAGCCCGGTGGCGGTGGTGAAGGATCCCGAACGCGGCATCAAGGTGATCGTCCTCGACTTCCCGATCGCCCCGCGATTGGCGATCCTCGATCCCGAGTCGACGGCCACGCTGCCGGCGCCGATCGCCGCGGCGACCGGCATGGACGCGCTCACGCACGCGATCGAGGGCGTGACCTCGACCGAATGGAGCCCGTTCGGTGACGCGTACGCGCTCCACGCGATCCGCATGATCCGGGACAACCTCGAGCGCGCGGTCGCCGACACCTCGGACGAGGTGGCACGCGGCAACATGCTGATCGCCGCGAACCTGGCGATCGTCCCGACCGGGCTCGGGGCCACCGGGATCACGCACTCGCTCTCGCATCCGTGCGGCGCCCGGCACGGCGTGCCCCACGGGGTCGCCAACGCGATCAACCTCCCGGTCGCGATCGAGTTCAACGCAGCCGAGTCCGACGAGGTGGGCGACCGCTACCGGGAGGTCGCGGAGCTGGTCGGCGCGGACGCGGGGGGCACGAGCGCCGACGTCGGAGCGGGGCTGGCGGACTGGGTGAGGGAGCTGACCGAGAGGCTGGGCCTCCCGCGCCGGCTCTCGGAGGTCGGCGTCACCAAGGACTCCGTCTCCCAGCTCGCCGCGGACGCGATGGGGGAGGGCTCGACGCTCGTCAACCCCCGCGAGCCGACCGAGGAGGACTTCGCGGAGCTCTACCGGCGCGCTCTGTAGGCCCGCGCGTTGCGCCAGAAGCGGATCATCTTGCGCGCGTTGTCGCGGTAGCGGGCGAGAGCTCCCGGTGGCAGCTCGAAGCCGCCCACCATGCGGTGCGGTACCAGCACCCAGTCGCCGTTCTCGCGCGCGAGGTCGCCGCGGACCTGGAAGTTCTCCTGGCCTCGGAAGTCCGGTCTGTGGGCGTGCGCGGTGAGGCACGCCCGCCCCTCGAGGAACGGCAGTCCGGCCGGGTCCGCCTCGATCGCGATCCGGCGGCGCCCCGGATCGGATCGCGCCGGTACCCGCACGGCGACGGGGAAACCGTCGGGCGCCACCCAGCCCAGGACGGCGGTCGGGTGTCGGCTCCCGAGCTCCTCGATCCGCCGGTCCCATGCGACCGCGCCTCCGCCCACCGGGGCGGGAGCCCTCTCGGGCTCCTCGATGTGCCCGGACCGGACCTCCTCGACGTGGGAGTCAAGGATCGTCGGCTCTTCCCCGTGGTCACCCTCGGGCCACACGAAGACGCGCTCGGGCCGAACCTTGACGTAGACGCGGGTGTAGTACCAGCTGAACAACCCGCGCATGAAACGGGGAGGATGCATGTCCCTGGTGCCTGGCAGCTTCTCCCACGACTCGCGCCAGTAGCGCTCCCGGTTGGCGACCAGGTCGCGGTCGTCGACCTCGGCCGTCCCCTGCACGAGGACGCGGATCCCGCTCTCGATCCCCGAGCCCGTGGGATCGGAGAACAGCATCGCTACGCGGGGGTTGTGGCGCGCGTCCAGGGCCTTCTTCGGGTAGCCGAGACCGGTAGTCGTGTCGATCGTCGCCGCGCCGGAGCGGTAATAGGGGTTGACCGGCCACGTGATCGGCTGCTGGCGGGAGTCGATCGTCGTGTACTCGCAGGTGACGAAGCGCTCGAAGACCTCGCGGACGTCTTGCGGCAGGCTGCTCGTCACGGCAGTCGGATCTTAGTGCTCACCGCCGCAAGTCCTGTCCGTTTCGGCGGCGTCCGGACGCGCCTGGCGGCACGCGGCACCCGCCCACGTGCCCAACGGCACGCCGGCGGGCACCGCGCACCGCCAGCCCCGCCCGGCCACTCACCGATTCCGGACACGACTTACGACGGGGAGCACTAGATCTACTCGGCCGCCTCGTAGTCCGGCTCCCCCGGCATCACGATCCGTCGCTTCTCGCCCTCCCCGACCACCTTGGGGAGCACGGGCTCGACCCGGTCCCCGACGGCGTCCAGCACCTCCTGCGAGCTCGCGTACGGGAGCAGGGCCTCGAGGTGCTTGATGGTCGGAAACACAAGCTCCATCTCGTCCGCGGCGTGCATGTCCAGCGCGCGGCGCGGAGCGAACCACCCTGCGTCGACCGTCTCCTCGCCGTCGGGCCGAGGCGGAGAGTGGGGAGGGGCGAGGGCGAGATAGAAGCGGGTGTCGAAGCGGATCGGGACGAGCGCCGGCGTGATCCACCGCGACCACGGGCGCAGCTCGGCATCCTCGGGGAGGACGATGCCCGTCTCCTCCTCGAGCTCCCGCACGGCGCAAGCCCGATACGCGCGCTCCTCCTCCTCGGGCGAGGGATCGGCGCCGCGCTCTGTGTTCTCGAGCGCGCCGCCGGGGAACACCCAGACCCCGGGCATGAACCGGGCCGCCGGATTGCGCTGCACCAGCAGCACCTCCACGCCACGCTCCGAGTGCTTGCCGCCGCGGCGCAGGAGGATGATCGTCGCCGCCGGTCGCGGCGTCGCCGGCTCGTCCACGCACGGCAATCTACCCCGCGCCCGCAATGGTCAGTTAACCTGCCCGCCCGTGACGACCGAGACGGAGACGCAGCAGCTCTGGGTCTGCACCTCGTGCGGTTTCATCTACGACCCCGACGAGGGCGACCCGGACGGCGGGATTCCGCCGGGAACGCCCTTCGACGCGATCCCGGACACCTGGTTCTGTCCCGTGTGCGGCGCTCGCAAGGCCGACTTCGAGCCCTACGAGGAATAGCCGCTTTGCATACCGCCGAGTATTTGGATACTCTCCGGTATGTCAGTGGCTCCGCATAGCGCCACCCCCGCGACGCTACCCCCCGGTCCACGGCTCCCCCGGGTCGGTCAGACCCTCGCCTGGACGGTGCGCCCGACCCAGCTCATGGAGCGCTGCCGGGCCCGCTACGGCGACACCTTCACGCTGCGCTTCGCCCACGGCGAGACGTGGGTCTTCCTCTCGCACCCAGACGCGATCAAGCAGGTGTTCACCGGAGACCCCCGCCTGCTCCACGCGGGGGAGGCGAACGAGGTCCTGCGCCCGGTGCTCGGCGATCGCTCGGTGCTGCTGCTCGACGAGAGCGCGCACATGGAGCAGCGCAAGCTGATGCTGCCTCCCCTGCACGGCGAGCGCATGCAGCGCTACGGCGAGCTGATGGCCGAGGCGGCGGCTCGCGAGGTCGAGATGTGGCCGGTGGGAGTCCCGACGAGGGTGCTGCCGGGGATGCAGCGCGTCACGCTCGAGGTGATCATGCGTGCCGTCTTCGGGGTCGCCGACGGGGAGCGCAGCGATCGCCTCCGGTCGGCGGTGCGCGGCCTGCTCGCCTGGACCACCGACCGGCGCCAGCTGCTGGCGCTCGCTGCGCTCGGTCCAAGCCGCGTTCGCGGCAACCAGAGCTTCGCGGCCGCGATCGATCCCGTCCACCGCCTGCTGGTCGAGGAGATCGAGCGCCGCCGCAGGGACCCGGCGCTGGCGGAGCGCGACGACATCCTCTCCCTGCTGGTCCAGGCCCGCCACGAGGAGGGCAGCGCGATGAGCGACGTGGAGCTCCGCGACGAGCTGATGACGCTTCTGCTCGCGGGTCACGAGACCACCGCGACTTCGCTCGCCTGGACGATCGAGCTCCTGATGCGGCATCCGGCGGCGCTGGAGCGCCTCACCGAGGAGGTGCGCTCCGGAGAGGACGCGTTCCTGGACGCTGTGATCAAGGAGGCGCTGCGGATCCGGCCCGTGATCCCCGTGGTCCTGCGGCTGCTCAAGGAGCCGATGGAGATCGGCGGCTGGGACCTCCCCGCCGCGGTCGCGGTCGCGCCGTGCATCTACCTCGTCCACCGGCGCCCCGACATCTACCCGGAGCCCGACCGGTTCATCCCGGAGCGGTTCCTCGACCGGGCGGCCGGCACCTACACCTGGATCCCCTTCGGCGGCGGCGTGCGCCGTTGCCTCGGGGCGAGCTTCGCGCAGTTCGAGATCGCCGCGGTCCTGCCGGAGATCGTCGGCCGCCTCTCGCTCCGCCCGGCGCGGCGGCGCCCCGAGCGCGTCAGCCGGCGCGCGATCTCCTTCGCGCCCAGCCGAGGCACGGAGGTCGTCGTCGAGGGGCGCGAGGGCGTCGAGCGCGACGCGCCCCGGCCGCGCGAGCCCGCGCACGCGGCCTGATGCCCCAGCGGCTGACGCGCAAGGAGCAGCAGGCCCGCACCCGCTCCCGGCTGATGCGCTCGGCGGAGAAGCTGTTCTCCCGGCGCGGCCTCGACGGTGCGTCGATCGACGACGTGGCGCGGGACGCCGGGTTCACGAAGGGGGCCTTCTACGCCAACTTCCGCAGCAAGGAGGAGCTGTTCCTGGCGATGCTCGACGAGCGCTTCGCCCAGCGCATCGAGGAGATCGACCGGGTGATGGAGTCCGGGGACGAGCCCGAGGCGCAGGCGCGGCGGGCGGGGGCGGACTTCGCGACCTATCTTCGCTCGGACCCGGAGTGGGAGCGGCTGTTCTTCGAGTTCGCCGCCTACGCGACCCGCGACGCCCGCTTCCGTGAGCAGCTCGTCACCCGCTACCGCGCGATGCGCGAGCGGATCGCCGACGCGTACCGGACGCGCTCCGAGGAGCTCGGCGTCGAGCCGCCGATTCCCCCCGACCAGATAGCGCTGATGGTGTTCGCGATGGGAAACGGATTCGCGCTGGAGAAGCTGCTCGAGCCCGACGTGCCGGACGAGCTGATCGGCACCATGCTGGTGGTCCTGTCCGCCGGCCTGCGGGCGATGAGCGAGGAGAAGGCCGCGGTCTGACCGCAGCCGGCACCGACGCGCGGGAGCGGGTGTACGTCGTCACCGGGGCGAGCTCCGGGATCGGGGCCGCCGCGGCGGTCGAGCTGGCGAAGCACGGTGGCACGGTCGTGCCTGTGGGGCGGGACGCGGGCAGGCTGGCACGGGTTGCGGAGCGGATCGAGGCGGCCGGAGGACAGAGGGCCGACCCTCTGCGCGCCGACTTCGCCTCGCTGGCCGAGGTGCGCTCGCTCGCGTCGGATCTGCTCGACCGCCACGAGCGGATCGACGTGCTCGTCGACAACGCCGGCACCTACACCCGCCGCCGGGAGCTGACGGAGGACGGGTTCGAGAGGACCCTCGCCGTCAACCACCTGGCGCCGTTCCTGCTCACCAACCTGTTGCTTGAGCGGCTGCGCGTCTCCGCGCCCGCCCGGGTCGTCGTCACAAGCTCGGAGGCGCACCGCGGCGGCCTGCTCGACTTCGACGACCTGGAGATGGTGCGGGGATGGTCGGGGCTCCGCGCGTACTCGAACTCGAAGCTCGCCAACGTGCTGTTCACGCGCGCGCTCGCGCGGCGCCTCGAGGGCGAGGGAGTCGCGAACTGCTTTCACCCCGGGGTGGTCGGGACGCGCCTCGTCCGCGGCGGGCTGATCTCGGTCGCTTGGACCGCAGTGCGCGTGTTCGGTCGCCGCCCCCGGTCGGGCGCCGACACGCTCGTCTACCTGGCCCGATCGCTGGAGGCAGCGGACATCTCGGGGCAGTACCTCGTCGATCGGCGCCCCTCACAGCTCCTCGGCCAGGCGGCCGACGAGCACGCGGCCGAGCTGCTGTGGGAGATGAGCGAGTCGATGGTCGGGCTGAAGGCCTGCTAGGCCGCGAGGGCCTCGCCGGAGGCGGCCGCCGGGGCGAGGCCGTACGCGGAGACGACCGCCGCCCGGATCGAGTCAGCCGTGATCTCCACGAGGCGGCGCAGGTCCCGCTTCGAGATCGCGAGCGGCGGCATCAGCACCACCACGTCGCCGAGCGGGCGGATGATCGCCCCCCGCCGGCGCGCCTCGACCGTTGCGCGGTGGCCGAGCCGCAGGGCGGGGTCGTGTTCCCCGAGGTCGATCCCGGCCATCAGCCCCCGCCCGCGCACCTCCGCGACCTCGGGCATCGCCGCGATCTCGCCCATGAGCTCGCCCAGGAGGCGGATCTTCGGCTGCAGGCGAAGCAGCGTGTGCTCGCGCTCGAACGTCTCCAGGCTCGCCAGCGCGGCGGCGCACGCCATCGGGTTGCCGCTGAACGTGTGGCCGTGAAAGAAGGTGCGGAAGTCCTCGTGCGCGCCGAGGAAGCCCTCGTGCACCCGCTCGGTGGTCAGGGTGGCGGCGAGCGGGAGATAGCCGCCGGTCAGCCCCTTCCCGAGGCAGAGGAAGTCCGGCGCCACGCGCTCCTGCTCGCAGGCGAACATCGTCCCGGTGCGCCCGAACCCCGTCGCCACCTCGTCGCAGATCAGGAACACGTCGTGGCGCTCGGTCAGCTCGCGGACGCGCCGCAGGTACCCGGGCGGCTGCACACGGATCCCCGCCGCCCCCTGGACGAGCGGCTCGACGATCACCGCCGCGATCTCCTCGCCACGGAGCGCGAGCACTCGCTCGAGCGCCGCCGCATCGCCCGCGTCGACCGTGTGGGTCCGAAACAGGAGCGGACCGTAGGCGCCGTGGAAGAGGTCGATCCCGCCGACCGACACGGCGCCGAGGGTGTCGCCGTGGTAGCCGTCCCGCAGGGAGACGAAAGCGGTCCGGCGAACGTGCTGCCCGCCGCGCTGCTGCCAGTACTGGAAGGCCATCTTCAGCGCCACCTCGTTCGCGGCCGAGCCGGAGTCCGAGTAGAAGACCCGCGTCAGCCCGGGGGGCGCGATCTCGGCGAGCCGGCCCGCCAGCTCCGCGGCTGGCTCGTGGGTGAGCCCGAGCAGGGTGGAGTGCGCCATCCGGTCGAGCTGCGCGTGCAGCGCGCGGTCGATCAGCGGGTGGCGGTGTCCGTGGACGTTGCACCACAGCGAGGACACGCCGTCGATGTAGCGACGCCCCTTGGAGTCGATCAGGTCGGTGCCCTCGGCCCGGTCGATGACCAGCGGCTGGTCCTGGCGCCAGTCGCTCATCTGCGTGAACGGATGCCAGAGGTGGCGGTGGTCGAGCTCGCCGGTGGTGGGCATCGCCGCCGCGGACGATAGATCGCACGGCGGCGGCAAACCGGTGGCCGACCGAGGCCGCTATGTGAGCGATATCACACTAGTTTCAGTTGCGAAACGCTTTCAGTTTTGCAACTATTACTGAAGAGCGTGGAAGCAGCGACGAAAGGCAAGCGGAAGACCGGTGAGCCGCGGCGGTCCGCGGCTACCGATCGCGAGCTCGCAGTCCGCCTCGGCGCGCTGATGCGGCACGCGCTCGGCTCCGACGGCGGCGCCGTGATGCGTGCGGTCGACGAGACCGGGCTCAGCTTCATCCAGTTCAAGGCGCTTACCACCCTGGCCCGTGACGAACAGGATGAGCACTCGTCCGTCAAGCTCGTCGCCGAGCGGCTCGGTGTCTCGGTCCCCTCCGCGAGCCGGGCCGTGGACGAGCTCGTCAAGCGCGGCCTCGCGAGCAGGGTCGAGGACCCTGAGGATCGCCGCGTGCGGCGCGTCTCCCTGACCGCGTCCGGTCGCGCCCTGGGCGACCAGGTGATGGCCGCACGCGTCGCCGGTCTGGAGCGCTTCGTCGCCACCCTGAGCGCGACCGAGCGGCGCAAGCTCGACGCCGCGCTCGAGGTGCTCCTGAATCGAGAGGAGATCGGCGAACTGCACCGATCGCATCGCAGAAGGCTCGGTAGGTGACCCGCTACCGCCACCTGATCACCGAGGCGAACGCGAAGTGGTGGACGCTCGGCGCAATGTGCTTCGCGCTGTTCATGATCATGCTCGACAACACGGTCGTGAACGTCGCCCTGCCTTCGATCCAGGAGGATCTCGGCGCGAGCATCTCGGGACTGGAGTGGACGGTCAACGGCTACACGCTCTCCTTCGCGGTCCTGCTCGCCACCGCGGGCCGCCTCGGGGACATCCTGGGCCGGCGGCGGATGTTCGTCTTCGGCGTGATCGCCTTCGCGGCCTCTTCGGCGGCGGCCGGGCTCGCCCCCTCGAGCGCCTTCCTTGTCGCGAGCCGCATCGTCCAGGGCGTCGGCGCCGCGTTCATGCTTCCCGCCACGCTGTCGATCATCACCGACGCCTTCCCGGCCGAGGAGCGCGGGAGGGCGATCGGCACCTGGGCCGGCGTCTCCGCGCTCGCGCTCGCGATGGGCCCGGTGGTCGGCGGCTTTCTGACCGAGCACGTCTCCTGGCGCGCGATCTTCTACCTCAACATCCCGGTCGCCGCCGGAGCGGTCGTCGCGGCGCTGTTCGCGGTTCGCGAGTCGCGCGACCCGAGCGTCGAGCGGCGGATCGACTACCTGGGCGTCGGGATCCTGACGACCGCGCTCACCGCACTCGTCCTCGCCCTGATCGAGGGCAACGCGTGGGGCTGGGGCAGCGCGCCGATCGTCGCTCTCCTCGCCCTCGCCGGGCTCTTGATCGCCGCATTCGTCGCGGTGGAGCTCCGGGTGCGCGTGTCGATGGTCGAGTTCGGGCTCTTCGCGGACCGCAGCTTCCTCGGCGCGATCGGGGTCGCGTTCATCGTCTCCTTCGCGATGCTCGGGATGTTCTTCTTCCTCGCCCTATACATGCAGAACATCCTCGGCTTCAGCCCGCTCGAGGCCGGCGTCCGCTTCCTTCCCTCGACGCTGATGATCGTGATCGTCGCGCCGATCTCGGGCCGGCTCACCGACCGGATCGGGGCGCGGTGGCTGATCACCGCCGGCCTCGCGCTCGTCGCCTTCTCCCTGTACCGGTTCACCCTGATCGACGCCGCGACGACCTACGGCGACCTGCTGCCCTCCTTCGTCCTCATGGGGATCGGGATCGCGCTCACGATGTCACCGATGTCGACCGCCGCGATGAACGCGGTCCACGACAGTAAGGCCGGGATCGCATCCGGGCTGCTGTCGATGATGCGGATGGTCGGCGGGACGTTCGGCGTCGCGGCGACCGGGGCGATCTTCCAGGCCGCGGTCGGCTCGGGGCTCGGCGATCTGGAGCCGGGGCAGGCAGGCGCGGCCTCCGAGGCAGCCCGCGACGCCTTCATCGACGGGCTCACCGGCGCGATGCGCCTCTCCGCGGCGGTCGCGCTCGCGGGCGCGATTCTCGGCTGCGTCCTGATCCGGGCGCGGCGCGAGGC
>JBOGZH010000031.1:0-2507 GCA_050697095.1 Solirubrobacterales bacterium | reverse complement strand
GCGGCCCGCCGACGGGCTCGCGCTCGGTTTCGCCCAGGCGGCCGCGCTCGTGCCGGGGGTCTCCCGCAACGGCGCCACCCTCGCGGCCGCGCGGTGGCGCGGGTTCACCCGCGAGCAGGCCAACCTTCTATCGCGGACGATCGCGCTGCCGATCATCGTCGGGGCCGCGCTCCTCAAGGGCATACGCCTCCGCCGGCGGGGGGTCGACCCCGCGATGAAGCGCGCGATGGGCGCCGGGGTGCTCGCCTCCTTCGCCTCCACGCTCGCCTCCCAGCGCCTCATCCGCCTCGTCGAGCGCGACCGGGCGCTGTGGCCCTACGCCGCGTACCGGGTGGCGCTCGCCGCCGTTGTGCTCGCGAGGATGAGACGGCGGCCGCCCGCGCCGTCCCCCGAGGTGGCACAGATGGAATCGCCGCCGCCCGCGAGCACCGACGGAGCTCCTTCGGGACCCCCGGTGCCAGCGGCGGAGGCGGACCGCGACGGGAGCCGCTCCCGATGAGCGACGGCGCCTACGCGCGCGCCGGCGTCAGCCACCGGGACGCGGACGCGGCGGTCTCCGCGCTCCTCGACTCATTGCGACGGATCGATCCCGGCCGGCCCTCGCGCGAGGCGCTCGGACCCGGCCACTACGCGAGCGTGATCCGGCTCGACGACCGAACCGGGATCGCGCTCTCGGCCGACGGGGTCGGCACGAAGCTCCTTGTCGCCGAGCAGCTCGGGCGCTGGGACACGATCGGGATCGACTGCGTGGCGATGAACGCCAATGACCTGATCTGCGTCGGCGCCGAGCCACTGGCGATGCTCGACTACATCGCCGTGCCGCGCGCCGAGCCAGAGGTGATGCGAGAGCTGGGCGAGGGACTGCGGCGGGGGGCCGAGCTGGCCGGGATCGAGATCCCGGGCGGCGAGCTGGCCCAGATCGGGGAGATCGTCAAGGGGCTCGACCTGGTCGGCGCGTGCTTCGGGACCGTCGAGCTCGACGCCGTCGTCACCGGCGCGGCGATCGCCCCGGGCGACCCGGTGATCGGTCTGCCCTCCTCCGGCCTGCACTCGAACGGCTACACGCTCGCCCGTCGCGCGCTCGACGGGATCCCGATCGACGACAAGCGCCTCGGGCGCCCGCTCGGGGAGATCCTGCTCGAGCCGACCATCATCTACGTCGCCGCGGTGCTCGAGCTGCTGCGCTCGCCACTCGCCGTCCGGGGGCTCGCCCACATCACCTCCGGAGGGCTGGGCAACCTGCTCCGGCTCGAGGCCGAGGTCGGCTACGAGATCGACGACCCGCTCCCGGTGCAGCCGGTCTTCGAGTTGATCCGCGAGCGCAGCTCGGCGTCCGAGGACGAGATGCGAGAGGTCTTCAATCTCGGCTGCGGCTTCTGCTGCGTGGTGGCCGCCGGCGACGAGGACGCCGCGCTTGAGCTCCTTCGCCGACACCACCCGGGCGCGAAGCGCATCGGGCGGGCGACCGCCGACGCGGGTGCGCTGAGGCAGCACTAACATCGTGGGGCTCCGCACCAGCGCAAACCGCACGATGTGCTTGCATATCGGGCGCCTTTCATGCAGATCGCGATCCTGATCTTCGACCGCCTCACCGCGCTCGACGCGGTCGGTCCCTACGAAGTGCTCTCGCGCCTCCCCGGCGCCGAGCTCGACTTCGTCGCGGCGAAGCCCGGCAGCAAGCGCACCGACACCGATCGCCTCGCGCTCGACGCCGGCCGCTCGATCGCCGAGGTCCCGAGCCCCGACGTTCTTCTCGTCCCCGGCGGGGAGGGAAACCGGCCCCTGCTGAGCGACGAGCCGGTGCTGTCGTGGGTGCGCTCAGCTCACGAGAGCTCGCGCTACACGACGTCGGTTTGCACGGGGTCGCTGGTTCTCGGGGCCGCCGGGATCCTCGACGGACTGCGAGCGACCAGCCATTGGGCCTACCTCGGGCACCTCGAGCCCTTCGGGGCGATCCCCGTTGCCGAGCGCGTGGTCGAGGACGGGAAGGTGATCACCGCCGCCGGTGTCTCCTCGGGGATAGACATGGCCCTCCTCCTGGCGGCGAAGCTCGCGGGCGAGGAGGTCGCGAAGGCGATTCAGCTCGGGATCGAGTACGACCCCGAGCCTCCCTTCGACAGCGGCTCCCCGGACAGCGCGCCGGAGCACATCGTGGACGCGGTGCGCAAGCTCGAGGGTGTCTCCGAGCTCCCGACCCCCGAGCGCGAGGCGGGCTAGTGCTCACCGTCGTAAGTACCGTCGTGCTTGTGCGAGCGAAAACCGAGACTGGCAAGGACGCAGGGAGGGCGAATAGCCCTGTGCTATTCGCCCGACCGAGGACGCAGCCAGGCGAGGGTTTGCAGCCGCACGAGTGCGGCGGTAATTGCGGCGGGGAGCACTAGTACGGCGACGGGCTACGGTCGCAGCGTGGACGCCGTGGTGTCCGCTTCGAGCAGGAGGTCGAACGCGTCGAGGATGGACCGGCAGACGGCATCCGCCGCCTGAAGCGTCGGCCCGCCGGCTCCCTC
>JBOGZH010000030.1:0-1988 GCA_050697095.1 Solirubrobacterales bacterium | reverse complement strand
CGACGGGGCGCATGCCGAGCTCGTCGGCGAGTGCCAGTCCCTCGCGGTAGTAGCCTTCAGCGTCCTCGGCGTCGCCCGCCGACGCGACGTCGCCGGCGAGGCAGAGGGCGTGGGCCTCGGCTGCCCGAGCTCCCAGCCGGCGGGTGAGCGCCAGCGCCTCTCGGGCGTGGCTGGCGGCTTCGTCGATCCGCCCGACCCAGAGGCAAGTCATCCCCGCCCACTGAAGAATGAACGCCGGCCAGTTGTGAAGCTCGCGACGACGGAACTCCTCGATGGCGCCCGCGACCAGGCGGAGCGCCTCGTCGGCCCGACCGGCGAGGGCGTACGCGGCGCCGAGGGCCGCGGCGACGACTGGTGTCCCGATGGCGATCTGCCACATTCGGCAAAGGTCGAGGTCCCGCTCGAGGACGTCAGTCGCGCGCGGGAGGTCCCCGCGACGGAGGTGGGCGAGGCCGAGATCGAACAGGCTTGTGTACAGCGAGACGGGATGATCGGCCACCTCAGCGATCCGCACTGTGGCCTCGGCCTGCCCGATGGCCTCGTCGAACCGGCCGAGCTGGGAGAGCACGCCGGCGACGTAGGCCCCCGAGGCCACCGACAGGATGGTGGGCGTCCCAAAGTGCTCGTAGCGCAGGTCGGCCTCGAGAGCAACATTGCGCTCAAGCAAGGTGGCCGCAGCGCTGAACTCACCCCGGGCGACGTGCGTCTGGCCAAGGAAGGTCGTTCCGAGTATCTCGACCGACCGATCGCCGAGGGTTCGCGCCATGGTGAGCGCCTCCCGCCCGAACCTGACGGCCTCGTCGTAGTCGCCAGTGATCAGGCACTGGCGCACCATGAAGGTGGCGATCCATGCGAGCCGCCGCTGGTCGCCGAGCGTCCTGGCGAGCACCTCGGCCTCATGAAGGTGCTCGCCCATACGCGACCGATCGCCGAGCGCGAGGAGCGCGTGCCGGAGGTCGACGTGGATGTCGATGGTCAACTCGGTCGTCTGCCGGCTCTCAGGGAGTTGGCGCAGAGCCCCGAGCGCCTGCTCCAAGTGGGCGGTGGCCTCGCGATTGGCCGCCCGCGCCATGGCCCGGAGCCCCGCCTGGCGGAGATAGGCGACCGCCTTCTCCCACAGATCGCCCTGGAGGGCGTGATGGGCCAGCCGTTCGACGTGGTCAGCCAGGTTGCCGGCATGCACGGCTTCGATCGCCTCGCTGACCCGCCGGTGGAGGAGCTTCCGCCGCGGCGCCAGAAGCTGGCCAGCCACCACCGCGCGGACCCGGTCGTGCGTGAAATCGAAGCCCTCCCCGACGCCCTGGAGCACGCGCCGCCGGACTAGCTCCTCGACTCCCTCCGCGGTTATCTCCTCGGTCAGCCCACTCGCCCGCTGCAGGATAGTGAATTCGAACTCGCGGCCGATGATGGCGGCGACCGCGGCGAGCTGACGGCCGCGCTCGCTGACCCGTTCCAGCCGGCTCGCAACGAGATCCCGCACGCGCTGTGGCAGCGGGAGCGCGGTAGACTCTCGCACGACCGCGCCCTGCTGCAATGCGCGCGTCATCTCCACGGCGACCAGCGGGTTCCCCTCGCTCACCCGCCACACCGTGTCCTCCAGCTCACCGCGGCCGGGAACGCCGCTACCGGACCCCGCGAGATTCCGCACCAGTCGCAGCGTGTCCAGTCGTGAGAGCGGGGGCAGGGCGAGGCGGATCGCCAGCCCCGCTCGGCCGACCTCCTCCAGGGTCCGGCTGGCCGTCGGCGCCTCCGCCAGCTCCTCCTCCCGCGCCGTCGCCACCACAAGCACTCGCCAGCGGTGAAGGCGACGCGCGACGAAGGCCAGCAAGCGCAGACTCATCTCATCGGCCCAGTGGAGGTCCTCGAGCACCAGCATCAGCGGGCCCCGATCCGCGAGGCGCTCGATCATGCGCGTGACGCCCTCGAAAAGTCGGAGATCGCTCCCGCTGGCCGGCGGAAGGCCCGGGGCATCGAACTCGGGGAGGAGC
>JBOGZH010000029.1:0-2852 GCA_050697095.1 Solirubrobacterales bacterium | reverse complement strand
CTCCAGGACTCGGCCATCGTCGACGTCGGCTACGTCTCCGAGCCCGGGATCATCATCGGCCGCCTGAACGCGTTCGACATCGATGAGAGCGCCGGCTCAGACGACGCGGAGGTCGTCGACGTCGACGTCGAGCTCTCCGAGTTCTCGACGCGAGCGAAGATGGTCCAGCGCGGCGAGGCCCGTGGCGAGGACGTCAACATCGAGGACGCCGACATCCTGATCGGCGGCGGTCGCGGCCTCGGCGAGAAGGACAACTTCGGCATGGCCGAGGAGCTCGCCAAGTCTCTGGGCGGCGCCGTCGCGGCGACCCGCGCGGTGGTCGACGCGGGCTGGTACCCCTACGCGGCGCAGATCGGTCAGACCGGAAAGACGGTCGCTCCGCGCCTCTACCTCGCGGCGGGGATCTCGGGCGCGATCCAGCACAAGGTGGGGATGCAGAGCGCCGAGAACATCCTCGCGATCAACAAGGACCCGAACGCGCCGATCTTCGAGTTCTGCGACCTCGGCGTCGTCGGCGACCTGCACAAGATCCTCCCCAAGCTCACGGAAGCCGTAAAGGCGAAGAAGGGCGGCTAACGCTTGAGTTGTCAGTAGCCAGTTGTCAGTTGTCAGTGGATGAATCCGTGACTGATTGCTAATTACTAATTACTGATTACTGACAACTGATTACTGAGATGTCGGTAGCTCCACAGGAATACCCACCACCGGTAAATCCGGCTGAGGAGTTCATCGGCCCTCCGACCGACCCGGAGGAGGAGCGGATCGAGGTCGGGGTCGCGATCGTCGGCGGTGGCCCTGCCGGGCTCGCCTGCGGGATCCGGGTGATGCAGCTGCTCGAGCACGAGCCCGACCTCGCCGAGCAGCTCGGCGAGGTCCCCGTAGCGGTGATCGAGAAGGGCAAGGCGACCGGGGCCCATCTGCTCTCGGGCGCAAACATGCGCCCCTCGGCGATGCGGGAGCTGTTCCCGGACCTCGACCCCGAGGATTGGCCCGTCTACCAGGAGGTGACCAAGGACGCCGTCTACCTGCTGACGAAGCGCCGCGCGCTCCCGTTGAAGCCGATGCCTCCCAACTTCCGCAACCACGGCAACTACGTCACCTCGGTCGCAAGGCTGGGCCGGTTCCTCGGCGAGAAGGCCGAGGAGGCGGGCGTGTACGTGCTCACCGAGACCGCGGCCGACAAGCTGCTTGTCGAGGACCGGATCGTCAGGGGTGTGCGCTCGGGCGACAAGGGCCGTGGCCGCGACGGCGAGGAGCTGTCGAACTTCGAGCCCGGCTCCGACGTGCTCGCGAAGGCCACCGTCCTGGCGGAGGGAACGCTCGGTCACCTGACGATGGCCGCGCTCGACTACTACGACCTCCACGGCCGCGATCCGCAGCGCTGGGAGCTCGGCGTGAAGGAGGTGTGGAAGGTCACCGAGCCGCTCGATCGCGTCATCCACACGATGGGGTGGCCGCTTCGCAAGCGCGCGAAGTGGAACGAGTTCGGCGGCAGCTTCATCTACCCGATGGGCCACGACCACGTCTGCATCGGGATGGTGGTCGGGCTCGACTACACCGACGCGACCTTCTCCTGCCACGACGCGCTCCAGGAGCTGAAGACACACCCATTCGTGCGCAGGATCCTCGAGGGCGGCGAGCGCGTCGCGTGGGGCGCGAAGACGATCCCCTCCGGTGGCTACTGGTCGATGCCGGCGCGGCTCTCGGTCCCGGGAATGGTGATCGCCGGTGACGGGGCGGGGATGGTCAACATCCCGGAGCTGAAGGGGATCCACTACGCGATGCACGCGGGGATCTACGCCGCGGAGACGATCGTCGACGCGCTGAAGCGCGACTCGATCAACTTCGAGGCCTACGAGGAGAAGGTGCGCGCAAGCGTGATCGAGGCTGACATGTACCGCTCGCGCAACATGCGCCAACCCTTCTCGCACGGCTTCTTCGTTGGCGGCGCGCTCGCCAGCCTGATGACGATCACCCGCGGCGCGTTCCCAGGCGGCCATTGGCGCAACGAGCCGGATGCGGACATCGCGATGTCGAGCGACGACGCCGCGTCGCGCTACCCGAAGCCCGACAACAAGTACACCTTCGACAAGCTCTCCTCGGTGTTCGCGTCCGGGAACGCGACCCGCGACGACGCGCCGAACCACATCCGCCTTCAGTCCAAGGTGCCGCGCGACCTCGCGCAGACCTGGGCCTCGATGTGCCCCGCCCAGGTGTATGAGATCCCCGACGACCAGCTCCAGTCCGGCGCCGAGACCGTCGAGCTTCAGGTGACGCCGTCGAACTGCGTTCAGTGCGGCGCGATCACCGCCAAGGGCGGTCGCCTCACTCTCCCCGAGGGCGGCGACGGCCCCCTGTACCAGGAAACCTAGCCTAGCCGCCTCAATACACTCGTCGGGATGACCGCTCCCGCGAGGCTGATCGCGGCGCTCAGGCCGGCGACGTTCGTCGCCGCCGGGGCCTTCGCGGTCCACGAGCTCAGCTATCTGGCCGGGTACGGCGCGGGGGCTTCACACGCGCTCCAGGACCACACCTACCTGGCGAGCCTGCTTCCCGCGCTCGCCGTCCTCGTCGCGCTCATCCTCCTGGCCACGGTCGAGGGTGGTCTCTCCGCAACGCGCGTCCGCCGGGCCTCGCCGCTGAGCCGCATCCTCACCTACGCGGGGGCGATCCTGGCGATCTTCGCCGTCCAGGAGACCGCGGAGAGCCTCGTCGCCGGCGGCGATCCAGCGCAGGTCGGAGTGCTTCTGGCGCATGGCGGTCTCGTTGCGGTGCCGCTCGCGCTCGGCTTCGGGTCGCTCGCGTGGCTTGCCGTGCGCGGCCTCGAGGCGGTCGAGGAGCGGATCGCGATC
>JBOGZH010000028.1:0-19336 GCA_050697095.1 Solirubrobacterales bacterium | reverse complement strand
GACGAGCAGGAGCGCGAAGGCCATCGCGAACACGAACCCGAACACGATCGGGACGCGGTCCTCCATCAGCTGGTTGAAGTCATCCGAGCCGGCGGTGAACCCGGTGACGTTCGTCTCCGTGCCCGAGACCTGCCCGATCGTGTTCGGGACCACGTCGTTGCGCAGCTCGGCCAGGGCCTCGTAGGAGGTGTCGTCGGTGCCGTCGCCGGCTATCGGCACCTCGACTATCGTGGCGCTGCGATCGGGACTGACGTCGACGGTCACCGGCTGCTCGAACAGATCGCTCCGGGAGGTCTCCGCGCGGAGGTCGCGGACCGCGTTCGAGACCTCCGCGTCCGAGGCGTCCCCGCGCTCGATCACGACCTCGGCGGGGATCTGGTTGCCGGGAAATGCCTCCTGGATCCGGTCGTAGGTCTGGATCACCTGGAGGTCCTGGGGCAGCGAGTCGATTCCCGGCACGGCCATTTTCAGGCCCAGCACGGGGAGCGCCATCACGAGCAGCACCGCGGTGGCGAGCCCACCGGCGACCGCCGGGCGCCTGAGCACCGGGTTGAGCACGGCGTTCCACAGCCGCGACTCGCGCTTCACGCGGTCCTGCGGCGAGGGGAGAAACGGGATGCGCCCCCTGTTCACCCGGTCGCCGAGCTTGGAGAGCACCGCCGGGAGCACGGTCAGCGAGCCGATCACCGCGATCGCGACGACGAGGATCGTCCCCGAGGCGAACGACTCGAAGGTAGAAGCGCCGGCGAAGTACATGCCGGCCATCGCGACCGCCACCGTGATCCCGGAGACGAGCACGGCGCGGCCCGAGGTCGCCGCGGCGGTCTCCAGCGCCGCTTCCTCGCCCGCCCCACGGGCACGCTCCTCGCGCTCGCGGCGGAGGTAGAACATCGAGTAGTCGACGCCGACGGCGAGGCCGATCAGCAGGATCACGGACGCGGCCGCCTCGTCCACGGGCCAGATCTGGCTCAGCGGCCCGAGCAGGCCGATCGCGGCGGCCACCGCTGTGGCGGCGAGCAGCAGCGGCACGAGTGCCGCCACGAGCGCGCCGAAGGCGAGGATGAGGATGATCAGCGTGATCGGCAGCGAGGTCACCTCGGCCTGCTGGAAGTCGCTCTCGAATGACTCCGAGAGCTCCTTGTCAGCGCTCGCGTCGCCGAACTCCTCGATCCGAAAGCCGGGGTGGGAGTCGTCGAGCTCGGAGACGGTGGCGAGCGGGGCCTCGACGAGCTCATCGCTCTCGAGTGTGGAGCTCTCCGGGATCTCGAAGGTGACCAGCGCAGAACGGCCGTCCTCGGAGACGTTGCCCGTGTTGGCGGGCGTGTACGGGCTCTTGACCTTCGCGACGTTCTCGGTCCGATTGAGCCGTCGCAGGACGTCGTCGATGGTGGCGCGGAACCGAGGATCGTCGGCGGTGACGCCGTCCTCGCTCTGGACTAGCACCGTCTCGTTGTCTTCGTTCGGGAACGCGTCCGAGATCGCGCGGTCGGCGGCGCCGGACTCGCCGACGCCGTACTCCTCGTCGGACAGGGTCTCGGTCCCGATCGCGCCGCCGATCATCGCGGCGGCGATTACGAACACGAACCAGGTGATGATCGCCTTCCAGGGATGGCGGGCACTCCAGCGGCCGGCACGGGCGGCGAGGTTGCGAGAGGAGTTCACGTTGGGGGAGAGTCGCAAACGCTGGGTAGAGGGTCTATGGGGAATGACCCTGAGGCGACCCTAGGATCGCAGCGCGGCCCCGGAGGAGAATGTGATCGCGCTCACATCAAACGGCAAGTTCGCGAGCGAACTTGCCGGTGGTCACAGCGCCAGGGCGAGCGGCTCCTCGAGCAGCTCGCGGACCCGGGCCAGGAACTCGGCGCCGTCGGACCCGTACAGGATGCGGTGATCGCAGGCCAGGTTGACGGGCATCAGATGCGCGGTGGTGATCTCGCCCTCGCGCGCGACGGGGCGCTCCGTGATCGAGCCGACGGCGAGGATCGCCGCCTGGGGCGGGTTGATCACCGCGGCGAAGTTCGTGATCCCGTACATCCCGAGGTTCGAGACGGTGAAGGTGCCGCCCGAGAGCTCGGGCGGGGTGATCGACCCGTCGCGGACGCGCTGAGCGAGCGCGCGCGTCTCGGTCGCGATCTGTCGCAGGCCCTTGAGGTCGGCGTCGAACACGGTCGGGACGATCAGGGCGTCCTGGGCGGCGACCGCTACGCCGACGTTGACCCGCGAGTACTCCTCCACCTTCCCGTCGCGATAGGCCCCGTTCGCGCGCGGGTGCTCGCGTAGCGCCAGCGCGCACGCCTTGATCACCATGTCGTTGAAGGACGGGATCGCCTCCCCCTCGCCGGCGGCGGCCTTGAGCCGCGCGCGGCCCTCGACCGCGCGGCTCATGTCGACCTCGGCCTCGAGGTAGAAGTGCGGGGCGGTCGCCTTCGACACGGCCATGCGGCGCGCGATCGTCTGCTGGAGCTTGGTCAGCTCGACGGTCTCTGCCCGTCCCTTCGCGGTCTCGGGTCGCTCGCGCGTGCCGGGGGTGGGCCCGGCGGGTGGCGCGGCGGGCGGTGCGGCCGCGGGCGCGGCCCCTGCATCGACCGCGCCAGGAGCTTGCTCCGGGCGCGCCTTGGTGGTCGCCCGCTCCACGTCCGCCTTGACGATCCGGCCGCCCGGGCCCGAGCCGGGGATCGCGGCGAGGTCGAGTCCCTTCTCGCGCGCGATCCGCCGCGCGATCGGCGACGCCTTGACGCGCCCGTCGCCGGACGGCACGGTGGTGGGGGGCGCCTCGGAGGGGGTCTCGGTGGCGGCTGGAGCGGCCGCCCCCTCCGCCTTCTCGGGAGCCGCCTCCGGCGCCGACGGCTCTTCGGTGGCCCGCTCCTCGCGGGCCTCCTCTCCGCGCGGGGAGGCGCCGTTGCCCCCGGCCTCTCCCGGTTCACCCACCCGCGCGATCGTCTCGCCGATCGGGAGCGTGTCTCCCTCTTGGGCCAGGATCTCGATCAGGGTCCCGGCGGCATCGGCCTCGTAGACCATGTTCGCCTTGTCGGTCTCGATCTCGACCAGCTCGTCGCCGACCGCGACCTCGTCCCCCTGCGACTTGATCCAGCGCAGGACCGTCCCCTCCTCCATCGAGTCGGAGAGCCGGGGCATGACGATGTCGGTGGCCACTACAGGGACCCCTCGAGTGTCGCCAGGGCGGCGCTGACGACGTGCTCCGCGTGGGGGATCGCGGCCTGCTCCATGCGCTTCGAGTACGGCATCGGCACGTCGGCCCCGGTGACGCGCTGCACCGGCGCGTCGAGATGGTCGAAGGCCTGCTCCTGGATCAGGGCGGCGAGGTTCGCGCCCACGCCGCCGTGCGGCCACCCCTCCTCGACGATCACCGCGCGGTTGGTCTTCTGAACGGACGTCAGGATCGTGTCGAGATCGAGCGGGCGCAACGTGCGGGGATCTATCACCTCGGCCTCGACCTGATGCTCGCTGGCGAGCGTCTTCGCGGCTGTCTCCGCGGCCTGAACCATGCGCAGGATCCCGACGATCGTCACGTCGCCGCCCTCGCGGCGCGTAGCTGCATCGCCGAATCGCAGCAGCCGGTCGTCGCCGTTGTCGGGGACCTCGCCCCGCGCCCCGTACAGGGTCTCGTGCTCGATGAAGATCACCGGGTTGTCGTCGCGGATCGCCGCCTTCAGGAGGCCCTTCGCGTCGGCCGGGGTGGAGGGGCAGGCGACGAGCAGGCCCGGAATCTGCAGGTACATCGCCTCCAGGCTGTGCGAATGGGTCGGCCCGAGCTGGTGCCCGCCGCCGCCCGGCATCCGGATCACCATCGGGACGCGGACCTGCCCGTTGAACATGTAAGGAATCGCGGCGGCGTGGTTGACGATCTGGTCCATCGCCAGGAGCGAGAAGTTGACGGTCATGATCTCGACCACGGGCCGAAGGCCCGTCATCGCGGACCCGACTCCGGTGCCGACGATCGTGTTCTCCGAGATCGGCGTGTCGCGCACCCGCCGCTCGCCGAACTCGTCGAGCAGGCCCTCGGTGACCTTGAACGCCCCCTGGAACACGCCGACGTCCTCGCCCATCACGAACACACTCTCGTCCCGGCGCATCTCCTCGGCGAGCGCCTGGTTGAGCGCCTCGCGCATCCGGACGACGGTCACTCCTTGCCGCCCTCCTCCTCGTCCTCGTCCTTGCGCTTGGGCCGCCGCTCGGCCTGGCCCGCGTACGCGGCGCCGGCCTCTGCCAGCTCCTTGATCTCGCCCTCGGCGCCGAGCGCCCGCTCCCTCTCGCCGGGGTGGGTCTCGGGAGTGCGCTCGTCGACCGCGTACCAGCCGCCCATCGCCTCGTCCCCGAGCAAGTAGAGATTGTCGTACAGCGACTCCAGCGGGGGCTCCGGGGAGGCGTCGGCGAACTCGACGGCGGCCAGCACGCGCTCCTCGGCCCTGCCCCGGATCTCGTCGAGCTCGCCCTCCGCGAGGATCCCCTCCTCCTCGAGCCGGTGAGCGAAGGCGACGATCGGGTCCTTCTCCTGCCACTCGGCGACCTCCTCCTTGGTCCGGTAGACCTCGGGGTCGGCGGCGGAGTGGCCGCGAAAGCGGTAGGTGAACGCCTCGATCAGGGTGGGGCGGCGCTCGTCGCGCGCAATCCGGATGTGCTCGGCCACCGATTCGCGCACGGCGAGCAGGTCCATCCCGTCGATCCGGATCCCCGGCACGCCGTATCCCTCCGCCTTCCTCGAGAGGTCTGTGACCGCGGAGTGGCGCTCCAGCGAGGTGCCCATCCCGTAGAGGTTGTTCTCGACCAGGAACACGATCGGGAGGTGCCACAGGGCGGACAGGTTCATCGTCTCGCCGAAGTTCCCGGCGTTGACGGCGCCGTCGCCGAACGAGCACACCGTGACCGAGTCCTCGCCCTTGTAGTCGCTGGCGAGCCCGAGCCCGGCCGCGATCGGGAGGTTGCCGCCGACGATCCCGTACCCGCCCATGAAGCGGCGCTCGAGATCGAACATGTGCATCGACCCCCCGCGCCCCCGGCAGCACCCGTCCTCGCGCCCGAAGAGCTCCGCCATCACCGCGTCCGGCGAGGTGCCGCGGGCGATCGCGTGGCCGTGCGTGCGGTAGGTCCCGATCAGGTAGTCGCGCTCGTCCATCACCGAGGTGGTGCCG
The DNA here is from genome assembly GCA_050697095.1 of Solirubrobacterales bacterium. Classification (GTDB taxonomy): domain Bacteria; phylum Actinomycetota; class Thermoleophilia; order Solirubrobacterales; family 70-9; genus DASPWW01. Next base: position 14,186 of record JBOGZH010000028.1, on the reverse strand, counting down.
ACGATCGTCGCCTCCTCGCCGATGCCGAGATGAAGGAAGCCGCCGATCTTCGCCCGCTGGTACTGGCGACCGGCCTCCTCCTCGAAGCGCCTGATCAGGGCCATCGTTTCGAGCAGCTCGCGAGACGTCGCGCCGTCGGGCAGGGCGGGCCGCTGCGCGCCGTGCCCGTCGCTGTCGGGCCGGGTCTCGACCTCGGTCTGCTGCGGGCTCTCGGGGTTCTCTTCCACTGCCCCTCGCAGTCTAGGAGCGCGCGGCCTCCACCGCCCGTTCGAGCTGATCGTCGCCCCAGAACACCTCGCCCCCGACGACGACGCTCGGGACCCCCCGGACGCCGAGGTCCCCGGCGCGCTCGGTCGCGTCCCGGAGCGCCTTCTTCACGGAGTCCCGCTCCGCCGAGGCGAGGACGGCGCGAGGGTGAAGCTCCGCGGCGGCCGCCGCGAGCAGGACGTTGTCGGGATCGGTGAGGTCGCGCCCGGCCGCGAACGCCTGGCGGAAGGCGGCGAGCGAGAACGCCACCACCCGCCCGGTCTGCTTCGCGTAGGTCGCGACCCGCATCGCGAACAGCGTGTTTCCCGGGAAGGGGTCGGGCCATCGCAGCTGCGGCACGTCACGGTCCCGCGCCCGGCGCTCGACCTCGGCGATCCCCTCCCCGCGCGCGGGGCCGTTCGCCCACGAGTCCCGCCCGAAGCGCTTGAACAGCGCGCCGAGCAGGACCGGCTCCCACACCGGCGGCTCTCCGCAGGCCCGTGCGAACAGGGAGTTCACGCGCTCCGCGGCCAGGTACGCGTACGGCGAGCCGAGGTCGAAGTAAAAGACGGGGCGCTCGCTCACTGGGGCACTCCCAGGCTCGGTTGCCGCGTGTTCCTACCTACTGATGGATGGCCCAGCCGTCGACGGCGCGTGCGGCTTCGAGGACGGCCTCGGAGATCGTGGGGTGGGGATGGATGATCCGCGCAAGCTCCTGGTAACCGCCCTCCAGCTCCCTGGTGTCGACGAGCTCGGAGATCATGTCGCAGGCGACGTTGCCGACGATGTGGGCCCCGAGGATCTCGCCGTACTCGGCGTCGGCGACGATCTTGACGAAGCCCTCGCGGTCGTCGTACACCGTGCCGGCGCCGACCCCGCCGAGCTTGAACCTGCCGACCTTGAGCTCGCGGCCCGACTCCCTCGCCTCAGCCTCCTTCATCCCGAAGCTCGCGACCTGGGGCTGGCAGAAGGTCGCGGCGGGGATCGCCTCGGGGTCGATCGGGTGGGTGGGGTGGCCGGCGATCGACTCCACCGCCACCACCCCCTCCTCGGAGGCCTTGTGGGCGAGCGCCGCGCCGCGGACCAGGTCGCCGATCGCGAACACGCTTTCGGCGGTCGTGCGCTGGTACTCGTCCACCTTGATCTTCCCGTCCTCCTCGGTCTCGATCCCGGCGTCGGCGAGCTTCAGGGCGTCGGTGTCGGGGGCACGGCCCCCCGCGATGCACAGGTAGTCGACGGTGATCTCCCCGCCGCCGTGCTTGACCTTCACCGAGTCCCTGCCCGCGTCGACGTCCTCGACCTTCGTTGCCAGGACGACGTCGATGCCCTGCTTCTTGAACGCCCGCTCGACGACCTTCGCCACGTCCTTCTCCTCCGCCGGCAGCACCTGGTCGAGCATCTCGATCAGGGTCACCTCGGCGCCGAAGCGGCCGTAGGCGGAGGCGATCTCGGCGCCCGACGCGCCCGCCCCGACAACGGCGATCCGCTCCGGCATCTCGGGAAGGGACCAGGCGCCCCACGTGTCGACCACGCGACCGCCGAACTCGACCCCGGGAATCGGCAGCGCGACCGAGCCCGTCGCGAGCACCACTCCCTTCGCCTCGTAGGTCTTGCGGCCGACCTTGACGTTCGCCTCCGCGGTCAGGGCGGCGTTGCCCTCGATGTATGTGACCTTGTTCTTGTCGAACAGCATCGAGACGCCGCTGGCGAGGCTCTTCGAGACCTTCGCGCGGCGCTTGCCGACCGCGTCCCAGTCGAGGCTCACGCCCTCGACCTTGATTCCCAGCTCCGCGGCGCCATTTCGCGCCTCGTCGTACAGCTCCGCCGTGTGCAGGATCGCCTTCGCCGGTATGCACGCGTAGTTGAGGCAGCGCCCGCCGGGCTGATCCTTCTCGACCACGGCGGTCTTCTGCCCGAGCTGCGCGGCGCGGATCGCTGCCACGTAGCCCCCCGGGCCGGCTCCGATCACGACCACGTCGAACTGGTCAGCCATCGGCTCGACTCTACCCGAGAGCGCGCTACGCCATTCTCCCCTTGGCGGCGTAAAGCTGGGATCCTGTGCGTCGATGAGGGGGAGGGTCGCGACGGTTGTGGTGCTGGCGGCGGGGCTCGCGTTCGTCGCGGCGCCGGCCGCCCGAGCTCAAGGTCACGCGCCCGGAGCGGCGGGGGCGGGCGATCCCTACTTTCCGCGCTCGGGCAACGGCGGATACGACGTCTTCCACTACGAACTCGCCCTCCGCTACCGCCCGCGCTCCCATCTCGCGGTCGCCACCGCGGTTATCTCCGCCGCGGCGACGCAGGGATTGAGTCGCTTCAACCTCGACTTTCGCGGCCCCGAGGTCACGGCCCTGACGGTGGACGGCCGCCCGGCTGGGTTCACCCGCGAGGGCCAGGAGCTGGTCGTCACCCCGCCGGCGCCGATCGACGACGGCGACGCGTTCGAGGTCACGGTCGCGTACGCGGGCGATCTCGGGCTCCTGCGGGACCCCGACGGGTCGATCGAGGGCTGGGTCCCCACCGGCGACGGCGCCTACGTCGTCGGAGAGCCGCGCGGCTCTCCGACGTGGTTCCCGTGCAACGACACCCCGACCGACAAGGCGACATACGAGTCCAGGCTCACGGTGCCGAAGGGCCGCAGGGCGTTCGGGAACGGCGTCCTGGTGGACCGGGTCCAGGGTGCGAAGACGACGACCTTCGTGTGGGAGATGGAGCAGCCGATGGCCACCTACCTCGCCACGGCGACGAACGGGAGGTTCAAGCTCACACGCTCCATGGTGCAGACCGCCGACGGGCCGATCCCGTCCTACGTCGCGGTGGACCCGGGGGAGGCGCGGGACTCCCGCCGCCCGCTTCGCCAGATCCCCTCGATCCTCGGCCACTTCGAGCCGGCCTTCGGGGACTACCCCTTCTTCTCCACGGGCGCGATCGTGGATCGCGCGCCGCGCGTCGGCTACGCCCTCGAGACGCAGACGCTGCCCGTCTACTCGGCCGCCCCCCGGGCGATCATCGTCGCCCACGAGCTCGCCCACCAGTGGTACGGGGACGCCGTCACCCCGGAGCGGTGGGTGGACATCTGGCTGAACGAAGGATTCGCCACGTGGTCGGAATGGCTGTGGGAGGAGAAAATCGGGAGGCGAAGCCTGGAGCGATCGTTCCGGCGCTTCTACGACGTCCCCGCGCGCGACCGGGGGTACTGGAATCCCCCTCCCGGGAACCCGGGGGGCCCCAAGCATCTGTTCGCCTTGAGCGTCTACGTGCGCGGCGCCCTCACCCTCGAGGCGCTGCGCCAGAAGATCGGCGACGCTGCGTTCAACGCGATCATTCGGCGATGGGTCGCCGAGCACCTGTACGGGAGCGCCTCCACCCCGGAGCTGATCGCGCTCGCCGAGGAGGAGTCCGCCCGCCAGCTCGACGACTTCTTCGACGTCTGGCTGTACGAGCGCGGCAAGCCGAAGCAGTGGTGAGCTTCGATCGCTCCGGTCGCCGCTACTTCGGCGGAAGACGCTTTGGCATCTGGATCCGCGCCAGCGCCCTGACCATGAAGTAGAAGAGCATCGCCGCCCCCACGAGTACCAGGACGGTTCCGACCGCCTGCAGCACGGTCGTCACCTGCACCAGCCCGAGCCCGGCCGAGAGCATGACCAGGGCGAGAAGCGCCTGGAAGCCGAGCACCGCCCAGTAGCGGGCCCGCCACATCCCGTACGCCATCAGCGTCAGGACGGCGGCGAAGAGGACGAGCGGCGCGGTGGAGGGCTCGGAGCCGCTCACCTCGATGTCGCTCACGAGCGAGAGCACGGCGGATGCCCAGAACACGGCCGCGATCACGGCCGAGACCGCGGCGCCGACTGTGACGGCGGCGGGCCGCTCGCCCTCGTGGAGGGGCACGAGGGCGTCTCGCGCCTCCTTGTCCTTGAGCTCCGAGCGGCTGAGGGTCGTCGGCTCGCCGTCCTCTTCCGCCGCGACAGCGCCCGAGCTCTCCGCGGGGTCCTGATCCGCCGAGCTTCGGCGCTTTCGCTTCCGCCGCGCGGTGCGCTTGCGCTCGCGGCTACCCACTAGCGCCAGGCTCCCGTTCCGGCCTCGACCGCGTCGCGCAGAGCGCGGGCCGCCGCGGCGGGGTCGCCGGCATCGCGGATCGCGCGCACAACGACGATCCGCTCGGCTCCGGCCGCGACCACGTCGCCGACGTTCGTCGTGTCGATGCCGCCGATCGCGAACCACGGAAGCGTGGCCTCCCGGGCGGCGTGCTCGATCAGATCGAGGCCGGTCCCGGGCCGGCCCTCCTTCGTGGGGGTCTCCCAAACCGGGCCCACGCTGATGTAGTCGGGCCGCGCATCGGGCGGCGCGGAGCACGCCGCATCGAGTTGCTCACGGGAGTGGGTCGAGAGGCCGATCACGTACTCGATTCCGAGCCGGCCGCGCCCCTCCGCCACCGGGGTGTCGTCCTGGCCGACGTGGACGCCGTCCGCGCCGCACTCGGCCACCAGGTCGGGGCGGTCGTTGAGGATGAAGGGCACGCCGCGCCCCGCCGCCGCGTCGCGGAACGGCCGCGCCGCGTCGATCAGCCCCTGATCGTCCTGGGGAGACTTGTCGCGCAGCTCGAGCATTCCGGCCCCACCCTCGAGCGCGGCGCTCAGCAGACGTTCCGGGTCCGAGCCGTGCGGGCGCCCTTCGCAGACGAAGTACACGCGAACGGCGGCAAGGCGCGGGTGGCGCTCGGCGGGCGGCAGCGGCATCGCTTCTTCGAAGCCTAGATGGCTGATCCCACGACCACGCACACCCGGATGACGCGCGTACGCGGCCATGGAATCAACCATCTGGTCGCGCCGGGTACGATTGACAGGTATACGGGAGTCCGGTCAACGGGCTGAGAGGGCGGCTGTGGCGCCGCCGACCGTCTGAACCTGATCCGGGTCATGCCGGCGCAGGGAGGTGGTGCGGAGCCGCCCGCCGAGTGGAAGGCGGTGTAGGTGCGACGCAGCGAAAACACATCCACCGACGTCGTGATCGTGGGCGCCGGCGTGATCGGGCTCGCGTGCGCGTGGCGCGCCGCGCAGCGCGGTCTCTCGGTGCGCGTGGTCGATCGCGAGACGCCCGGCTCGGGCGCATCGCGCGTCGCCGCGGGGATGCTCGCGCCGGTGGGGGAGGCGTCGTGGGGGGAGCGGTCGCTGCTCGAGCTCAACCTCGCCTCCGCGCGCGCCTATCCAGCGTTCGCCGCGGAGCTCGAGGAGGCGTCGGGACGGCGCGTGGGCTACCGGCGCTGCGGGGCACTGCACGTGGCGCTCGACCGCGACGAGGCTGAGGAGCTGCGTCGCCGTCACGAGCTGCAGCGCTCGCTCGGCCTCCAGGCCGAGTGGATGCGCCCCGCGCGCCTGCGCGAGTTGGAGCCCGGCCTGTCGCCGGCCTGCGCCGCGGGCGTGCACGCGGTTGAGGAGGGCGAGGTCGATCCGCGTACGCTCGTCGCGGCTCTCGTCGCTGCGATCGAGGCCGCGGGCGCCGAGGTGATCGCCGGGATCGAGGCGAGCGAGGCGGTGATCGACGGCGACCGACTGCGCGGGGTGAGGACGACGGACGGGCGCGAGCTGCACGCCGACCAGGTCGTCCTCGCCGGCGGCGCCTGGTCGGGGAGGGCCTCGTGGCTTCCCACCGATGCGGTTCCCGCGGTGCGGCCCGTGAAGGGCCAGGTCCTCTACCTGCGCGGCCCGGCCGACGACGCCGTCTGCGAGCGCATCGTCGCGACGGAGCGGGTGTACGTGGTCCCGCGCGGGGACGGGCGGGTCGCGGTCGGGGCGACCGTCGAGGAGCGAGGCTTCGAGCTCACGGTGACCGCCGGGGGCGTGCACGAGCTGCTGCGCGAGGCGTATCGCGTCCTCCCCGAGATCGCGGAGCTGGAGCTGACGGAGGCGGTCGCCGGGCTGCGCCCCGGCACGCCCGACAACGCGCCGCTGATCGGCCGTGGCGCACTCGAAGGGCTGGTGGTGGCGACGGGCCACTACCGCAACGGGATCCTCCTCGCCCCGATCACGGGGGAAGCTGTCGCAGCATTGCTCGCGGGCGAGGAGCCGCCCGCGCCGGTGGCGGCGATGACGCCGCAGCGGTTCCAGGAGGTCGCGGCGAGATGAACGTGGAGCTGAACGGCGAGGGGGTCGAGCTCGCCGACGGAGCGAGCGTCGCCGACGCGGTCGCGGCCGCCGGGGCGGACTCCGGACGCCGCGGTGTCGCGGTCGCCGTCGACGGTGAGGTGGTGCCGCGCAGCGGGTGGGACCGGACGCCTCTCAGCGAGGGCCAGAGGGTGGAGGTCGTGGAGGCGATCCAGGGTGGTTGAGCTTGGATCGGAGGCGAGCGTGAGCGCCGAGCCCGAGCGCTTCGAGCTGGGGGGCCGAGCCTGGGGCTCGCGGCTGATAGTCGGCACCGGCGGGTTCCGCTCCCTGGGAGACCTGGAGCGCGCGGTCGAGGCGTCGGGGACGGAGATCGTCACGGTGGCGCTGCGCCGCGTCGACCCGGTCGCCGAGGGCTCGGTCCTCGACGTGATCGAGCGGCTCGGGGCGTTCGCGCTCCCCAACACCGCGGGGTGCTACACGGCGCGGGACGCCGTTCGCACCGCCCGGCTGGCCCGCGAGGCGTTCGAGTCGGATTGGATCAAGCTCGAGGTGATCGGGGACGACCGCACCCTGTTCCCGGACGCGGTTGAGCTGGTCGAGGCCGCCGAGACGCTCGTCGACGACGGCTTCACCGTGCTCCCGTACACGAACGACGACCCGATCCTCGCGCGGCGCCTGGAGGAGGCGGGGTGTGCCGCGGTGATGCCGCTCGGGTCCCCGATCGGGTCGGGGATGGGGGTCCGAAACCCGTACAACATCCAGATCATCGTCGACCGGGCGAACGTCCCGGTGATCCTCGACGCGGGGATCGGGACGGCCTCGGACGCCGCCCTGGCGATGGAGCTCGGCTGCGACGGGGTGCTGCTGTCGAGCTCGGTCGCGCGCGCCGAGGATCCCGTGAGGATGGCCGCGGCCATGCGTAGCGCGGTCGAGGCGGGCTACACGGCGCGCCGGGCGGGGCGCATCGGGCGCAAGCTGCACGCTCAGGCCTCGACGCCAGACGAGGGCTTGCCGGACCTGGACTGATTCCTGCGGCGCTTCCCGATCCCGCTTGCTCGGCTAGCTTCCGCGGCGCCCCGCCTGGCGGTCGATCCACTCCCCGGCCGTGCCGACGGCGTGGGCGACGCCGTGGGCGGCGCGCCCGACCGCAGAGGAGTCGAGCGGCTCGATCGCGGCGTCGGGGTCGGAGGCGAGCTCGACGGCGGCGCGACGCACCGCGTTCGCGTTGGAGACGAGCCGTCGCTCCCAGGAGCGGCAGAACTCGGCGAGCTCCGCGTTGCCCTGGCCCTCGCTGACGTTGCCGAGATAGGCGAGCAGGGTCATGACCTGCTCGAGATCGGCAACGGCGAGGCGCACCGCCTGGTTTCGCTCCAGGAAGCGGTCGACGACCGCCGCGCGCGCGGTGCCGATCCCGGCGCCGCTGCCCTGCGCGGCGAACCGGCCGTGAAGTCCCTGCTTCGCGGTCAGCGGCTCGAGCTCGAGCAGCATCTCGCGGACGGCCTCCGCGGTCTCCCTCAGCGGCTGCTCGGCGGCCGTCCCGGGGAGCCCGCCGGCGAGCTTGCTCCATCGCTGGGCGAGCTGGCGACCGGTCAGGTAGAGCTCGCGGTAGCCACGGTTCTCGGCCGGATGCAGGGGCACCGCGGCGAACTGTAGATGACACGCCCGGGTCGTCCCGCGTCCGCCCGCGGCGCGCCGCACCCGCCTAGAACCTCGCGGGCGGGGTAGCTTGCAGGCCATGAGCGAGCTTGTGCTCGGTCCCCTGCTTCGCTACGTGAGCGAGACCGACGCGACGGTGTGGGTGGAAACGGACGTGTCCTGCGAGGTCGAGGTGCTGGGGCACAAGCAGGAGACGTTCGAGGTCGAGGACCACCACTACGCGCTCGTCTGCGTCGACGGGCTCGAGCCGGGCGGGACGTATGAGTACGAGGCCTCGCTCGACGGGGAGCGACGGTGGCCCGACCCGGAGTCCGAGTTCCCTCCCAGCGTGATCCGAACGCTCGATCGCGAGCGCCCGATCGAGCTCGCCTTCGGCTCATGCCGGGTCGCGCTCCCGCATGAGTCCCCGTACAACCTGAGCAAGGACGAGGACGAGCGGGGGTTCGAGTACGACGCGCTCCACGCGAAGGCGCTGGAGATGCTCGAGCACCCGCGGGAGCAGTGGCCGCAGGTGCTTTTGATGCTCGGCGACCAGGTGTACGTGGACGAGGGCGCGCCGCGGACGCGGGAATACATCCGGGCGACGCGCGGCACCGGCGAGGAGCCGTACGACGACGTGATCAACTTCGAGGAGTACACGCAGCTGTACCGGGAGTCGTGGGGGGAGCCGGTGATCCGCTGGCTGCTGTCGACGGTGTCGGTGTCGATGGTCACCGACGACCACGACATGAGCGACGACTGGAACATCTCTCGAGCGTGGGTGGACGAGATGCGCCGCAAGCCGTGGTGGAAGGAACGGATCGTCGGCGGGCTGACCTCCTACTGGGTGTACCAGCATCTCGGCAACCTCTCGCCCCGCGACCTCGAGGAGAACGGCGAGTACCAGGCCGTGTGCCGGCAGGACGACGCCGGCCCGATCCTGCGCGAGTTCACCGCCCGCGCGGACCAGGAGGTCGCGGGCATTCGGTGGAGCTACTGCCGCGACCTGGGGAACACGCGGCTGATCGTGATGGACTCACGCTCGGGTCGCGTGCTCGAGGAGGATCGGCGGTCGATCTTCGACGACGACGAGCGGGATTGGATCGTCGACCACGCCGGCGGCGAGTTCGACCATCTCCTCATCGGCACCTCGGTCCCGTTCCTGCTCGCCCAGGGCGCCCATCACCTGGAGGCGTGGAACGAGGCGGTCACGGACGGCGCCTGGGGTCGGTTGGCGGCCCGGTTGGGGGAGAAGATGCGGCGGGCGCTCGACTTCGACCATTGGGCGGCATTCGGGATGTCGTTCAGGCGCCTCGCGACGCTGCTCGGGGAGGTTGGTTCCGGCAAGCGCGGCCCGGCGCCCGCCTCGATCGCTGTTCTGTCGGGAGATGTCCATCACGCCTACCTCGCGGAGGTTGAGTTCCCGAACGACCGCGAGGTGACGAGCGCCGTCTACCAGGCCGTTTGCTCCCCGTTCCGCAACCCGCTCGACGCGCGCGAGCGGCGGGCGATCAAGGCGAACTTCACGCGGCCCGCGGCCCGCGTCGCCCGGGCCCTCGCCCGCGCCGCCGGCGTTCCGCCACCGCAGATCGACTGGCGCCTTTGCGAGGGGCCGTACTTCGACAACCAGGTCGGCACGCTTCGGCTCGAGGGCCGGCAGGCCTCCTTCCGGCTCGACAAGACGGTTCGGGACGAGGCCAATCGCGAAGGACCCCCAAGACTGGAGCAGGTGTTCGAGCGGCGGCTCGCGTGAGACTGATGCGAGACTTGGCTTCAGCGCCTCTAAGTCAACGGGTTAGACGTCCGGACTTTTAATCCGGCAGACCGGGTTCGAGTCCCGGGGGGCGCACTCTGGCGGAGCTCGGGCCGTCAGCGCTCAAACCGAGTGGTCACGAACCTCGTCCAGCTCCACCCGCCCCCCGACCTCGACCATCCCGTCGTCGAGCGGGCGGGCAACGATCCGCGACCCCTTCCCCTGATGGATCTCGAGCGGGCGGTCGAGGATCGCGACGAGTCGCACCGCCGCAGAGCCCGTCGCCTCATCCTCGACGATGCCGATCTCGCGCGCGAACACGCGCTCGCGGATCACGCCACGTTCCTCGTCGAGCCACGCCCACACCCCGACCAGGGGCCGCTCGCCGGGAGGTCCCTGAAGGCGGTCGATCTCGCCGGGCGAGTCCACCTGGACGAACTCCCACTGCGGACCCCACTCCGGGCGGCCCGAGATGAAGGTCAGCTCGGCGTCGAAGCGCACCGGGACCTCGCCCGCGGGGGGGCGTAGGGGGTCGACCGGCTCGCGCTCGCGGGCGAGCAACCACGCCGTCCCAACCATCGGATGGCCGGCGAAGTCAAGCTCCTCGCCTGGAGTGAAGATCCGCACCGCGCCGCCGTGGGCGTCGTCGACGAACACCGTTTCGGCGAACCCCAGCTCCGCGGCGATTCTCCGGCGGTCCCCCTCGGCGACCGCGGGGCCGTCGAGAAACACCCCGAGCGGGTTGCCGCCCCCGCCGTCCGGGCCGCAGAACACGCGCAGGACGTGAAGCTCGGGCACGCCCTAATGGCGGAAGTGCCGCCGGCCGGTCATCACCATCGCGACACCTGCGGCGTCGCACGCCGCGATCACGTCCTTGTCGCGCACCGAGCCGCCCGGCTGGATGAGGGCGCGCGCCCCCGCGTCGATCGCGGACCGCGGCCCGTCGCGGAACGGGAAGAACGCGTCGGAGGCGACCACCGAGCCGCCGAGGAAGGCATCCGCTTCGGCGCCCCGCGCCTCCCGCGCCTTCTCGATCGCGATCCGCACCGAGTCCACGCGGCTCATCTGGCCCGCGCCGATCCCGACCGTGCCGAGGCCCTTCGCGAGCACGATCGCGTTCGAGCGCACGTGGCGCGCGACCCGCCACGCGAACAGGAGGTCGTCCCACTGCGCCTCGTCCGGCTGCGCCTCGGTGGCGACGCTCATCGCCTCCCGCGAGTCCACGCCGCGGTCCGGGTCCTGGACCAGCAGCCCGCCGCGGACCCGCTTCACGTCGCGCTCCACCGTCTCGTACGCGCGCTGCTCGGCGTCCTCCATGATCCGGATCGCCTCCTTCTGGCGCAGCACCCCGAGAGCGCTTTCCTCGTAGCCCGGCGCGATCAGGACCTCGATGAAGCTCTCGTGCAGGCGCTCCGCGAGCGCGTGGCCGACCTCACGATTGAGCGCCACGACGCCCCCGAACGCCGACAGCGGATCGCACGCCAGCGCCTTCGCGTGCGCCTCGTCGATCGTCTCGCCTATCGCCACCCCGCACGGGTTGTTGTGCTTCGCGATCACGCAGGCGGGCCGGTCGAACTCGGCCAGCAGGCGCCGCGCCGAGTCGAGGTCGAGCACGTTGTTGAACGACAACGCCCGGCCGTGCAGCTTCGCGACCTTGGAGAGCACGTGCGAGCGGCTCCCCACCTCGGTGTACAGCGCCGCACGCTGGTGCGGGTTCTCGCCGTAGGAGAGGTCGAGGAACTTCTCCAGCGCGACCAGGAGATGGCCGGGATAGACCTCGTAGCGGGCGCCGAACCAGCGGCTGATCGCGGCGTCGTAGTGGGCCGTGAGCGCGAAGGCCTCGTTGGCGAGCCAGTGGCGCGTCTCAGCCGAGATCGCCCCGTCCGATTCCTGAAGCTCGGCCAGCACCGCGTCGTAGCTCTCCGGCTCCACCACCGCCGCGACGTAGCGGTGGTTCTTCGCCGCGGCGCGGATCATCGTCGGCCCGCCGACGTCGATGTTCTCGACCGCCTCCTCCTCGCTCACGTCGAGGCTCTTGACCACATCCTCGAAGGGGTACAGGTTCACGCACACGAGGTCGATCGGCTCGATTCCCTCCGCCTCCAGGGTCGCGGCGTGCTCGGGGTCGTCCCGGACGGCGAGCAGCGCCGCGTGCAATCGCGGATGAAGCGTCTTTACTCTGCCATCGAGGATCTCCGGCGAGCCGGTGAGCTCCTCGACCGCGCGGACCTCGACCCCGGACTCGCGCAGCGCCTGCGCCGTTCCCCCGGTGGACACGATCTCGATCCCGAGCGCCGCCAGGCCGCGCGCGAAGTCCGCGATCCCTGTCTTGTCGGAGACGGAGATCAGCGCCCTGCGAACCCGGACCGGAGCGCCCAGGGGCTCGCTCGTGTCGGCGGGAGGAGTCTGGGTGCTCATCGGGTCAGGTCCTTGCGTGCGACGTCGCACGACGTGCGCCGAGTGTATGCGCGGGCGACGGCGCGCCGCAAGGTGTCGCGGACGAGGTCTATCCCTGCGGATCGGGGCTGACCCTGACGAGGCGCGGTGCGCGCTCGTCGATCCGCACGGCGCCCGCGGCGATCAACCGGACCGCCTCCGGCAGCAGCTCGTGCTCGACGGCGTGGATCCGCTCCTCCAGATCCCCCTGGTCGCGCGACTCGGGGACCTCGACGGCCCGCTGGAGGATGATCGGGCCCGAGTCGACCCCCTCGTCGACGAAGTGGACGGTCACGCCCGTGACCCGGACGCCGTGCGCCAGCGCCTGCTCGACTGCGTCGATGCCGGGAAAGGAGGGCAGGAGCGCGGGATGGACGTTGACGATCCGATCGCGGAACCGCTCGACGAAGCCGGCCGAGAGCAGCTCCATGTACCCGGCGAGCACGATCAGATCGACGCCCCGCTCCGCCACCCAGTCGCCGATCGCCCGATCGCGCTCATCCCGGTCGGCGTAACCGGAGCGCGCGAACAGCCCCGTGTCGACCCCCGCGCCCTCGGCGCGCTCCAGCGCCATCGCCTCCGGGTTGTTCGAGGCCACGGCGACCACCTCGATCCCGTCTCGTCCGTGAACCTTGTCGAGGATCGCCTCGAGGTTGGTGCCCGTCCCCGAGACGAGGACAGCTATGCGGAAAGGCTCGCTCAGCGTGCCGCCGGGACGACGGCTATGTCTTCGAGCGCAAACTTCCCGTTCGCCCCGTCGGGGTCCCCGAGTGGGTACTCGCCGGTGAAGCACGCGTCGCAGTGGTCCTCGGCGGGGGTCCCGACCGCCTCGTAGACCCCCTCCATCGAGAGATAGGCGAGCGAGTCGGCCCCGAGCTCCTGCGCGACCTCCTCGACGCTGCGCCCGTGGGCGATCATCTCCTCGCGCGTGGACATGTCGATCCCGTAGTGGCAGGGATGGCGGATCGGCGGCGCCGAGATCCGCAGGTGCACCTCGCGGGCGCCGACGTCCTTCAGCATCCGCACGATCTGGCGCGTCGTGTTGCCGCGCACGATCGAGTCGTCGACCACGACCACCCGCTTGTCCGCGACGATCTCGGGCAGGGGGTTGAACTTCATCCGCAGCCCGTGCTTGCGCAGCTCCTGCCCGGGCTGGATGAAGGTGCGCGCGACGTAGCGGTTCTTGATCAGGCCGTCGTCCTGCGGGATCCCCGAGGCGCGCGCGAACCCGTTCGCGGCGGGGTTCCCGGAGTCGGGCACCGAGATCACGAGGTCGGCCTCGACCGGGGCCTCGCGCCACAGGATCTCGCCCATCTTCCCGCGCACCTGCTGCAGCACCACACCCTCGAGACGAGAGTCCGGCCGCGAGAAGTAGATGTGCTCGAAGACGCAGCGCGCCGCCCGCTCCGCTGGGACCGCCTCGCGGACGTCGAGCCCCCCTTCGGTCAGCGAGACGAGCTCGCCCGGCTGAACCTCGCGCATCAGCTTCGCGCCGATGATGTCGAAGGCACAGCTCTCCGACGCGACCACGTAGCGGTCATCGAGCTTGCCCAGCGACAGCGGCCGCACGCCGTGCGGATCGCGAAAGGCGACGACGGCATGCTTCGTCATCACCACCGTCGAGTAGGCCCCCTCGAGTCGCGGCATCACCTCGGCGACGGCGTCCTCGATCGTGTCCGCCTCGCTCGACGACAGCAGCGCGGCGATGATCTCGGAGTCGGAGGAGCCGCGGAAGGACAGCCCGCGCTCGCGAAGCTCGTTGTAAAGCTCGACCGCGTTGGTGAGGTTCCCGTTGTGGGCGAGGGCGACCTCGCGCCGGTCGGCTCGCCACACGGGCTGGGCGTTCTCCCATGCGCCGCCGCCCGTGGTCGAGTAGCGGACGTGGCCGATCGCCATGTCCCCGGAGAGCGCGTGCAGCTTCTCCTCGTCGAAGACCTGCGAGACGAGGCCGAGCTCGCGCAGCGTGGTGATGTGGCCGCCCTCGCAGGTTGCGATGCCGGACGACTCCTGCCCCCGGT
>JBOGZH010000027.1:0-2938 GCA_050697095.1 Solirubrobacterales bacterium | reverse complement strand
GGGCGGATCTGGCTTGATCAAGCGAAGCCAGGTCGAATTCGGCGCCAGAATCGTGGGCACACGGTCGGAGCCAGGTTGCCTGACGTTGTCCGGTAGACGTGCTCCAATGTGGGCATGTACCTACGCCGGACGCAGCGACGGCGCAAGGACGGGTCGGTGGTCGGCTACCTGCAGCTGGCCCACAACCGCCGCGTCGGCGGGGTGACGCGGGCGGAGGTGCTGCTCAACCTCGGCCGCGAGGATCGGGCGGACGTCGAGGGACTCGGGCGCCTGGCGCGCTCGATCACCCGCTACGCCGAGGGCGCCGACCCGGTCGGCGCGGTGGCGGCTCGGGCGCCGGAGGAGCTTCGGGTCACCGACGCGCGGCCGCTCGGTGCGGCCTGGGTGCTCGATGCGCTCTGGCGGCGGCTTCGGATCGAGCGCGCGATCTCGGAGGCGCTTTCCGGTCGCCGCCACCGCCACGACGTCGAGCGGGTGATCTTCGCCTTGGTCGCCAACCGGGCGATCGCCCCCGCCTCGAAGCTCGCCGCCGCCGAGTGGGTCACCCACGACGCCGCGATCCCGGGCCTCTCCGAGATCGACGACGATCGCGCCTACCGGGCGATGGACGTGCTCGCCGCCGCGGACGCGGAAGGCGCCGTCCAGGAGGCGGTCTTCTTCTCGGTCGCCGACCTGCTCAACCTCGAGGTCGACCTGCTGTTCTTCGACACCACCTCTACCTACTTCGAGATCGAGGACGAGGACGAGGGGGTCGAGGGCGATCGGGGGCCAGAGTCCGTGCGCCGCTTCGGCCACTCCAAGGACCACCGCCCCGACCGCCCCCAGATCGTGGTCGGGCTGGCGGTCACCCGGACCGGGATCCCGGTCCGGGTCTGGGTCTTCCCCGGCAACACCGCCGATCAATCGGTGGTCGAGCGGGTCAAGTCCGACCTCGCCGGCTGGCGGTTGGGGCGGGCGGTCTGGGTCGTCGACCGCGGCCTGTCCTCGGAGGAGAACCTGCGGTATCTGCGCCGCGGCGGCGGCCACTGGATCGCCGGGATGCGGATGCGCGCCGGCGAGGAGGCCTGCGAGGCGGCGCTCGCCCGCCAGGGCCGCTACCGAACCGTGCGCGACAACCTGCGCGTCAAGGAGGTCCGGCTCGGCTCGGGCGAGGCAGAGCGCCGCTTCATCGTCTGCCACAACCCCGAGGAGGAAGGGCGCGATCGCACCCGGCGCGAGCGCGCGCTCCGCCGGATCGAAGCGGAGCTTGAGCGGATCGAGCGCCTGCGATCCCGCGCCGGCAAGGCGGGGACGGCGCACGAGCGCGCCGAGTGCGCGCTTCGCGACCACCCCTCCCACTCGCGCTACCTGCGTCAGCTGCCCTCCGGTCGGCTGCGAATCGACCGCGCCAAGGTCCGCGCCGAGGAGCGCCTCGACGGCAAGTTCCTGCTTGAGACCTCCGATCCCGAGATCACCGCCGAGGACGCCGCCCTCGGCTACAAGAACCTGCTCGAGGCCGAGCGCTCGTTCCGCGACCTCAAGGGCACGCTTCGCATCCGCCCGATCTTCCACCGCCTCGAGGAGCGCATCCGCGCCCACGTCGTGATCTGCTGGCTGGCGCTCCTGCTGATCCGGATCGCCGAGCGCGAGACGGGTGAGACCTGGCGGCGGATGCGGACCGAGCTCGAGCGGCTGAAGCTCGTCACGCTCTCGGGGCCCGCCGGCGCCGTCGAGCAGACCACGCCGCCCACCGATGCCCAGCGCGCGATCCTGGGGCAGCTTCAGATCGCGCCGCCCCCTGCGGTCACCGCGCTCCGGCCGGCCTGACTCGGCCCCCGATCCGTGGACACACGGCCGCGCTATCACCGAGCGTGCTGATTCCCGCTCGGCAAGCGGGATTTCGCCCCGGCCGCATGCCTACCCACTGCGGAACTCGGGCGATCCCGCCCTCGCCATTGACGGCAACCGAATGGAGCGGGCGCAGGCCCGATTGCTCAGGGTTCTGCCCGATCGCGGCGACTAGTTTCAGCGACCGCGTTCACCGGAGGTGCCCAGCCCCGCTCAGGCGCCGTCGCTCGCGCGCCAGAACCGGCACCGCATGGGATCGAGCGCGAGCAGCGGCCCGGGCGGCGGCGAGGCTCTCGCCGCTCTGAAGCCGGGTGAGCGCGTGCTCGACCTCGGGAGCGGCTCCGGGATGGACGTCGTCTTCGCGGCCCTGCAGGTCGGCGAGGACGGTGGCGTCGTCGGGGCCGTCAGCTAGAGCGCGAGCTCGATCAGGAGCCGCCGGTCAAGCGGACGTACTTGTTCCAGGCGGGCTTCGGAACAAACCCGTTCTGCCCGAACAGCCCCGCCGAGGCGCACCAGTCGCATGGCGCACCCGCCAGGTTGAGGTCGCGCCACGTGTACCACATCACGCCACCGATCCTCCACTTCCTCCGGTTCTTCGCGAAGAGCTTGAATGACTTGCTGAGCAGCCGCGCCTGGCCCTTGGCGCCCTTCACCAGCCGGGAAGTGCTGGACCCGTGCGATCCCCAGCCGATCTCGGTCACCCAGAGGCCGGTCTTCTTGTCCTTGTTCTTCTTCAGCACCTTGCGCATCCGGTTGACCTGCTCCGTGATCCCGCCGAGATTCGGCGAATATGGGTGCAGGGCGACGGCGTCGAAGCTGTTCTTCACGCCGTCGGTCTGGTAGACGCCCTTCAGGAACTTCCACGCCTTGAACGCCCCCGCGCCAGTGGGCTGCCCGAACATCCCGCCGAGCAAGATCTCGGCGTTCGGGTCCCGACTCGTGATCGCGCTGTGCGAGAGCTGGACGAGCCGGGCGTAGGCCGACGGGGACAGCGGATGCGTGTGCTTGGGCGCGTTCTGCTCGTTCCACACCTGCCAGACCTCGAACGGCTTCGCCTGCACCCCCGGATACCGGGCGGGGAACACGCTCGTCCAGTACTGCCCGCCGGGGC
>JBOGZH010000026.1:0-13713 GCA_050697095.1 Solirubrobacterales bacterium | reverse complement strand
CCAGTTTGACCCGCGAGCCCGCGTGCTCAGACCTCGGGCACGTCACCCTCGCTGCGCTGATCCTCGGCATCGGCCGAGCCTCGCATCTCAGCCGGACGGGTTAGCCCAACGAGAAGCGAGAGGGGGGGACTGACTACTGATTACTGACTACTGACGACTGATTACTACCCGTAACGGCCCCCCGTCACCTCCCGCAGCTTCGGCCGGTCGTGTCTCGCGCGAACCTCCCGGACGGTTCCCGAGCGCGAGCGCATCACCAGCGACTCGGTGGTCGCGTGGCCGTCGCCCAGATAGCGGACGCCCTGGATCAGATCGCCGTCGGTCACTCCCGTCGCGGCGAAGAAGACGTCGCTTCCGCGCACCAGATCGTCGACGTCGAGCACCTCGTCGAGGTCGTAGCCGGCCTCGGTCGCGGCGTCGCGCTCATCGTCGTCGCGCGGCCACAGACGGCCGAGCAGCCGGCCTCCGAGGCACTTGATCGCGGCCGCCGAAAGCACCCCCTCCGGCGTCCCGCCGATCCCCCACAGCAGGTCCACCCCCCTCCCCTCGGTTACGGCGAACAGGGCCGCGGAGACGTCGCCGTCGGTGATGAAGCGGATCCGCGCCCCCGCCTCGCGGATTTCCTTCACGGCGTCCTCGTGGCGCGGTCGGTCGAGCATGATGATCGTCACGTCCCCGGGCTCAGTGCGCTTGCGCTCCGCGACGCGGCGGATCACGTCGGCGAGCGGGTCATCGAGGCTGAGGCAATCGGCGATCGCCGGACCGCCGGCGATCTTCTCCATGTAGACGCACGGGCCGGGGTCGAACATCGACCCCCGCTCCGCCAGCGCGATCACCGACAGGGCGGCGGGCTGGCCCTGAGCGGTGAGCCTCGTGCCCTCCAGCGGATCGACCGCGATGTCGACCTCCGGCGGGCTTCCGTCCCCGATCCGCTCGCCGTTGTAGAGCATCGGCGCCTCGTCCTTCTCCCCCTCCCCGATCACCACGACCCCGTCCATCGGGACGGTTTCGAGCAGCAGCCGCATCGCGTCGACCGCGGCCTGGTCGGCCGACTCCTTCTCACCCCGGCCGACCCAGCGGGCCGCGGCGAGCGCCGCCGCCTCGGTCACCCGCACGAGCTCGAGCGCGAGGTTGCGGTCCGGCTTCTCGCCCGAGCGAACCTCGTGGGAGATCACCCCGCTGCCGGGATCGTCGGCCACGGCGAACGAGCCTAGACGGTTCCCGGCGCCTTGCGCTCGCGGCTCTGGCCCTCGAGCGAGCGGAAGAAGGCGACGGCGGCAATCGTGATCGAGCACAGGAGCGCGAGCCAGTAGCCGTAGTCGAGGCCGATCCCGAACTCGAGCCCGTCATCCGGCGCCGGGCGGTCGATCAGGCCGTTGTAGGCGATCAGCACCATCGCGATGAACCCGACGACCATCGTCAGCTCGCCGGGCGCCCACGAGAGCTTGTGCTGGCGGACGATCACCCAGGCGAGGATGAGCGGCGCCAGCGTGGACGCGAGCAGCAGCCAGCGGAGGATCGGGAAGGTCTCGAAGCCGGTGCAGCTGAACTCGTCCGTCCCGCACAGCCACGCGTTCTGCTCCGCACGCTCGGGAACGTCGGTGAGCGAGTACCAGGGAAGGAAGAGGATGCTGA
This sequence comes from Solirubrobacterales bacterium, assembly GCA_050697095.1. Taxonomy (GTDB): domain Bacteria; phylum Actinomycetota; class Thermoleophilia; order Solirubrobacterales; family 70-9; genus DASPWW01. The sequence goes on along the minus strand of JBOGZH010000026.1, from coordinate 12,078 downwards.
TCAGGAGCAAAACCCCCGCCAGCCCGCCGATGATCGTCCTTCTCTGATCGAGCCGGGAGAAGTCCATCGCGGCGAGCTTAACCGACCGTAGGGTGGCGTTCCAGCGATCGCGGACCGGCCACTGGTAGGGTCGCGCCGCCGATGAGCACTCCGCGCTGGGGGCTCACGCTGCCCCTCCCCATGCTTTCCCTGGCCGACCAGGGCGAGCACGTGCGCCGCGCCGAGACCGCGGGATACACGGACCTGTGGTCGGGCGAGACCCAGGGGCCGGACGGCTTCACCCCCCTCGCCCTCGCGGCCGCCCAGACCGAACGCGTCCGGCTCGGCACCGGCGTGGTCGGAGTCTTCACCCGCGGCCCGGCGCTCCTCGCCCAGCAGGCCGCCGCGCTCGCCGACGCGAGCGGGGGGCGATTCGCGCTCGGGATCGGCGCCTCCTCCGATCGGATCGTCGAGGGCTGGAACCGGATGCCGTTCGAACGCCCCCTGACGAAGATGTCGGAGACGGTCGACTTCCTGCGCGAGGTCCTCGCCGGCGGTCGCGCCGACGGCGGCTTCAAGCTCGAGCGCGCGCCCGCCGTGCCGGTCCCGATCATCGTCGCCGCCCTGCGCGGCAAGATGCTCGCGCTCGCGGTCGAGAAGGGCGATGGCGCGTTCACGAACTTCCTCCCGCTCGGCGGGCTGCCGAAGGTGACCGATGCGCTCGCCGGCGCACCGGAGGGCTTCGAGCTCCTGTGCCGGTTCTTCTGCCTCCCGGGCCGCCGCGAGGAGGTCGAGCCGCTGGCGCGGTGGATGTTCGCGTCCTACGCGACCGTGCCCGTATACGAGGCGTTCTTCCGCTGGCTCGGATACGGCGAGCGGATCGACGGCATGGTCGCCGCGTGGAAGCGCAAGGATCGCGACGCGGCGACCGCGGCGGCGCCGTGGGAGCTGATCGAGGACATCTTCATCTTCGGCGAGCCCGCGGAGATGAAGGAGCGGCTCGGGCAATACATCGAAGGCGGGATCACGCTCCCCGTCCTCACGCCGGTGACCACCCCGGATCGCTTTGGCGAGCTGATCGAGGGGCTCGCGCCCTAGGCTGCGCGGGCGAGGCTGAGCGCGAACAGGTCCTCGGGGTCGGTCCACCACTCGACGATCTCGAGCCCCGCCTCGCAGTAAATCGCCTCGAGCTGATCGCGCGTGAACTTCGCCGAGATCTCCGTGCGCATCTCCTCCGCCTCGGCGAACTCGACCTTCATCTCGATCGCGGGGATCGTCACCATCTGCTCGGTGAGCGAGCGCAGGCGGATGTCCATCCACGAGTTGATCTCGTCCCAGAACGCCCGGTGCTCGAAGTCCGGGGGCACGAAGTCGGCGCCGAGCTCCCGGTTGAGGACGTGGAGCACGTTCTTGTTGAACTCAGAGGTGATGCCGGCCGAGTCGTTGTAGGCCGCCTCGAGCCGCGCGCGGTCCTTGACCAGGTCCGTCCCGAGCAGGAAGCGATCCTCCGGGTACATCAGCGAGGCGATCCGGGCGAGGAACGAGCGGCGCACCTGGGGATGGAAGTTCCCGATCGTGCCGCCGAGGAAGGCGATCAGGCCGCCGGGCTCGCGCGGGATGCGCTCCAGGTGGGTCTCGTAGTCGCACACCACCCCGTGCACGCGAAGCCCGTCGTACTCGCCGATCAGCCGGACGGCGGTGTCGCGGGTGATCTCCTCGGAGATGTCGACGGGCACGTAGGCCTCGAGCGAGGACGCGTCGCGCATCGCGTCGAACAGGCAGCGGGTCTTCGCCGCCGAGCCCGAGCCGAGCTCGATCAGGATCGAGGTGCCCGCCGCGTCGACGATCTCCGCGGCCCGTGCGCCGAGGATCGCCCGCTCAGCACGGGTCGGGTAGTACTCGGGGAGCTCGGTGATCTGCTCGAAGAGCTGCGAGCCGCGCTCGTCGTAGAAGTACTTCGGGGGCAGCTCCTTGAACGGGGCGGAGAGCCCCATCCGCACGTCGGCCGCTATCCCCGACAGCGGGCCGCCCTCGGGGAGGTGAACGTCGACGGCGATGCCCTCTGTTACCGCGGGGGGGTCCACGATCCCGTCCTGTTCATACGTGCGAGTCCCGCGATCCGATCATGCGTCCCTCGCGCAGCGGAAGCCGGCGAAGATCTGGCTCCGCTTCGCGTAGTCCCAGTTGCGGAACGTCGGCCGGATCACGTCGCGCCGGGTCGCCCAGGAGCCGCCGCGCAGAACCTTGTACTCGTCGCCGAAGAAGACCTCCGAGTACTCCGGGTAGGGAAACGCGCTGAACCCAGGGTAGGCGCGGAAGTCCGAGGACGTCCACTCCCACGCGTCGCCGATCATCTGCACGGCGCCGGAGTCGCTGGATCCGTCCGCGTACGCGCCCGCCGGCGCGCACCCGAACGCGAGCTGGTCGAGGTTGGCCCGCCCGGAATCGGCGCCGCGGGCGGCCGCCTCCCACTCGAGCTCGCTCGGGAGGCGCTTGCCCGCCCAGCGGGCGAAGGCGTCCGCCTGGTTCCAGGAGACGTGGATCACCGGCTGCGCGAGATCGAGCGGCTCGGTCCGACCCATGCACGTTCGGACCCAGCTCCCCCCGCCGTCCCGCTCCCAGTACATCGGCGGCTCGTCGCCGGTCTCGGCCACGAACCGGGCGAACGCCGCGTTGGCCACCGGGGCGCGGTCGATCCAGAACGACTCGATATCCACGCCGTGCCGGGGACGCTCGTTGTCGTACGCGAACCCCTCTGCCCCTGCGCCGATCGCGACCTCGCCCCCGTCCACCCTCACCATCTCGGGCCCGTCGGGCGCCGGCTCGGCCGCCGGCTCAGGGTCGCGCTCCACCGGCTCGTAGGCCTCGACCATCTGGAGGAGCTGGAGCATCGTCTCGTTGTGCTGGTGCTCGTGGGCGAGCAGCATCTCGTAAATGAACGCCCCCTCGAGCAGGGGGTCGTCGCCTGAGTCGAGGTCCACCTCCTCGAGCACCTCGAGGGTGCGGCCGCGGACCTCGTCCAGGTAGGCGAGGCACTCCTGCCCCTCGAGGATCGGCAGCTCCCCCCGCGTCGAGCGCGGGTTCTCGATAGCGTCGTAGAGGCGGCCCAGCCCGCCGCGAAGCGGCTCGCGATCCCCCACCCGCTGAACGAGCCACAGCTCCTCGAAGTTGCCGATGTGGCCGAGGTCCCAGACCAGCGGGCTGAGGATCGGCGAATAGACGCGGTTGAGCTGCTCCTCCGTGAGGGGCTCGATCAGAAGGAGGGTTCTCTTGCGCGCCTCCGCCAGCCGTTCGGCGATTGCGTCCTTCCGGGTTGAGCTCTCCTGCTGGACAGGGCCCGCGATGATCGTGAACCCTAGCGAGTGCCGATGGCGGGCTGTATATGCGCGCCCGATGGGCTCACCACTGGATAACCTGGCGCGCCGATGAGGATCGAGGGATCAAGCGCGCTCGTCGCGGGAGGGGCATCCGGGCTCGGCGCCGCGACCACTCGGCGCCTGCACGAGGCCGGCGCCCGCGTCGTGATCGCCGACCTCAACGCCGAGAAGGGCGAGGCCCTGGCCGACGAGCTCGGCGAGCGCGCGACGTTCGCCGCGGCCGACGTGACCGACGAGGACGCGGTGAAGGCAGCTGTCGACGCCGCCGCCGCCGAGGGCGGGCTGCGGATCTCGGTGTGCTGCGCTGGGATTGGATGGGCGCAGCGAACGACCGGCAAGCAGGGCCCCCACGACCTGGAGATCTTCTCCAACGTCGTCAAGGTGAACCTGATCGGCACGTTCAACGTGCTGCGCCTCGCAGCGACGGCGATGAACGCGAACGATCCCGACGGGGGCGGCGAGCGCGGCGTGTGCGTGAACACCTCGTCCGACGCCGCCTTCGAGGGCCAGATCGGGCAGGTCGCCTACTCGGCCTCGAAGGGCGGCATAGTCGGAATGACGCTGCCGGCGGCGCGCGATCTGGCGAGCCGCGGGATCAGGGTCGTGACGATTGCCCCGGGCCTCTTCGACACCCCACTGCTCGGCGCGCTCCCCGAGGAGCGGCGCGGCGAGCTGGGCAAGCAGGCGCCGTTCCCGCCGCGGCTCGGGACGCCCGACGAGTACGCGCAGCTCGCCCAGCAGATCGTCGAGAACCCGATGCTCAACGGCGCCACGCTGCGGCTCGACGGCGCGCTGCGGATGGCGCCGCGTTAGGGCTGGTCCAGGCCGAGAACGACCCGCAACGCATCGTCCACGGAAACCATCTCGGCGCGCGACAGGTGGCCGACCGGCTCCCTGGAATCCGATAGGTCCGTCGCCCGAAGCTGCTCGACGAGCACCCGGGTCGCGGTTCCGGCGACGGTGACCAACGGGCGGAAGGAGGTCGGTCGAACGCTCCTCGAGGTGGGCGCTACGAGGCAGGTGGAGAGCTCCGCGAAGTCATCTGACTGCACAACCACGCCGTAACGGCTCCCTCGCTGCTCATGGCCCCGCGCGCGCCGCCGCGCCGGGAGGCGGACGACGTCGCCGCGCGTCACGGAGGTGGCTCCGAGCCGAGCTCCTCCATCTCCTCGAGGATGGCGAGCGCCTCGGCGCGGTCGGCGGGATCGGCCGCCACCGCCCTCACCTCCTCTCGCAGGGCCGCACGCCGTTCGCGTTCGGCGAGTTCGATCAGGGCGCGGCGGATCGCGTCGCTCCGCTTCAGGCCAACCTCGCGCTCCAGGTAAGCGAGTGCCGCGTCCGACTTGGCGTCGTGCCTGAAGGAGATCGTCGCGCCCATCTCCCAAGACTGTAACACGAGTTGTCCTACAAAATGCATGGCAGACGAAGCTTGCTCAGTCGGTCCCCTCAGCCTCCGGGTCGAGCCACACCTCCTTCTCCCACGGCGGCTTGATGCCCGGGGCGAATGCCTCGGTGGGGCCCCGGGCGACGATCGGCTCGAGCGGGATCAGTCGCAGTCGCTCGCGCGGCGTCATCCGGCTGACGCGGCGCAGCGCCCGCGCGTTCCCGGCGTGGCTCCCCCCGGAGACGTACACGGTGCGCGTCTCGGGCCCCCACCCCTCCTTCGGCCACGGCGGCCTCACCCGGAGGGAGCCGTCGCGGCGGGAGCCGACCCGGGGCCGCCACCCGCCGTCGAGGTCGTACACGTAGCCGTGGTGGGAGCTTGCCCGTGAGTCCGCGGCCCCGGGCCGGATCCGCACCTGGTAGCTCTCCCAGTCGTCGGGGTGGTAGCTCGGCTTGCCGAGCGCGGTACTCACCTCGCGGATCGCGTCGTCGATCACCCGCCCCTCGGCCGTCGCGCTGCCAGCGTAGTAGAACCAGTACTGGAGGTAGAGGTTGCCCCGGCGGTGCCCGGAGCAGTCCATGCCGGGGTGGCGCGCGCCGGCGAACGCGGTCGCGCGGCAGTCGACGACGTGGACGAACGCCGCCACCGGCTCGCCGGTCGTCGAGCGCCAGATCCTCCCCGTCGCGGCGCCCTGCGAGCACGCGTCCTCGCGGCAGCTCCGGTAGTCGACCGGAAGCGCGAGCATGCCGCGCTCGTAGCGGATCCGCGGGGCGTGGTCGCGGACGAGCCCCGCCACCTCCGTCCCGTACGCCGAGTCCAGTCCGTCGGGCGGCGCCTCGCATGCATCCGCGAGACGCGCCGCGCAGATGATCCGCTCGGCGATCGAGCGCGCGAGCGAGCCGCCCGGAAGGGGCGCTCCGGCCGCCGCGAGCAGCCCGAGGACGAGCGCCGAGACGAGCAGGACGAGCCCGATCCACTCGACCGTCCCTTGACCGATCTCGCCGCGCGGCGGCTGATCCGCGCCCACGCCTCGACGCTAGGCGGGCCCGCGCCACGTGTGTGGCGCGGGGTGTCAAGCCCACGCCCCGAGAGGTTCGCGCAATCGACGCATCCAGTGTGGGGTTCGACTCCTCTCAGGCGCACTGTCGAATCCCCGACCGTGTGCTCGACCGACCCGGCGGAGTCACCACTGCCACAGATACCGCGGTGTCGTCGCGCTACCGCTTGATCAGCTTGATCTTCTCACTCTCGGTGTTCGGGGTGCCGCCGGTGGGCGTGTAGGTGACCTTGGCCTTTACCTTCGCGTCGCCCCTCTGGCTCAGACTCTTTTTCGCCTTGCCCTTGGCCCTTACGCTTAGCTCCTCGTCCCCTGCCGCCTCGACCGACTCTTCGTCGCCCTTGACCTTCTTTGTCTTCGCGAGCTCAAGCTCGCCTGGGCCGGGGACCTCGACCGTCAGCTTCGCGGTTCCCTTGCGCTTGTTCGCCTTCACCTTGCCGAAGCTGAACTGGTTCGAGGGCTGTGAGGGCTGTGAGGTAGGCGGAGGCGACAGCGCTATCAGACGCAGCTGGAAGGGCCCCTCGGCCGGTAGGCCCCACTGGGGCTCCCGGAAACCGTCGACGGCAATCCGATACGTGACCCCGGCCGTGGCGTCGAAGGGGACTTTGTTGGTCTCTCTCCAGTCGCACGAGAATTCTTTCGCCACCCTCGTGAGCGAGCCGACCGAGGAGCCGGTGTAGACGCCTAGCAGGGGTTTGTCATTCGCGCAGGGGCCGACCCCGTAGCGGCCCGAGTACGGCGCCTTCCACCGGTACCAGACGGACGCCCCTCCCGAGACCCCGTAGTGCACGGGCTCGCCGGGCTCTTTGGTTGCGGCAACGTTCGTGCCGTCCGCCGACGCGCTCGGGCCGTCCCCGAGATCCCGCGCGTCGGCGAAGTCGTCGTTCGGGGGCGACGCGGGTGGCGGGGGCGAGGGGGGCGGGGGGTCCGCGCCGGGAGCCACGGCGAGGAAGCCGTAGTAGGCCGACAAAAACGGTGAGTGCTGCGGGTCGCGAAGGAAGCCGTAGTTCGGGTACGTCTCGTTGTAGCTCTGCGCCTGGCTGCGCACCTCGGCGATCACCTCGGCCGGCGCCAGGTTCGCGCAGGCGCCATCCGTCCCCGCCTCGTCGATGCACAGCGCCGTCATCCCCGCCGCGTGCGGGCTGGCCATGCTCGTGCCGGAGTTCGTCTCGTAGGTGCTCCCCATCCCGGTGGATCTGATGCAGGCGCCGGGCGCGGCGATCGTGTGGGCCCTCCCCGCGGCCGTCACCGCGTAGTTCGAGAACCCTGCCGGCCGGTCGTCGTCCAAGGAGCAGCTCGCCGAGGCGCCGGTCCCCCCGGGGGCGCCGTCCACGTCGCTGAGCGCCGTGACCGTCAGCACCTCGGGGTACGCCGCAGGTGAAACGAGGGGCTCCATGAGGTCGAAGTCCCGGCCATCGTTGCCCGCCGCGACGACGTAGTTCACCCCCGCCGCAGTCGAGTTGCAGATCGCCACGTGCATGGCGTCCGTGGTGGTCTCGCACGGTTCGAGCGACGGGCCGCGGCCGCCGAGGCTCATGTTCGCGACCCGGATCTCCAGGGCGCTCGCGTTCGCGGTCACCCAGTCGATCCCGCAGACCACCTGTGAGGTGGTGCCGTGTCCGAACGCGCCGAGCACCCTGACCGCGTAGGCCTTTGTTCCCGGTGCCACGCCGACGACCCCCGCGCCGTCGTTCTTCGCCGCGATCGTGCCGGTCACGTGGGTCCCGTGGCCGTTCTCGTCGCTCGCCGGGGTGCCGGGATCGACGCAGTCGATCCCGTCGGCCGCGTTCAGGTCGGGATGGTCGAGCTGAATGCCGGTGTCGATCACCGCGACGTTTATTCCGCTCGCCTCACGCACGGTGGTGTCGGTCGCCGCGAGGGTGCGGCGCACCCCGGTGGGCGGGGTCGGCTCACCCGGGGCGCGCGGGACATATCCGACCGCCTCCACGCGGCGGTCCTCGCTCACGAAGTCGACCTCCGGGTCTCGCTTCAGCTCGCGCACCTGGCTCGGCGCGAGCCGCGCCGCAAACCCGTCTATGGCGCTCGTGTAGCGCCGCCTGCTTTCGAACCCGAGCTCCGCCTCCCGCTCGGTGGTCTCCGCGCGGACTCCGTTGTCCGTGTCGTTGTAGACGACGATGTAGCGGCCCTCGATCACACCCGCGTCAACAGGCGGCCGCGACCTCTCAACATCGGAGGGCTGCGCGGCGGCTACTGAGGTGATCGTCAGGCAACCACCCACCAACGCGACCAGCACGGACCGCCACCTTGGCGGAGTCGCGCTCCGGTACCCGTCGAATCGTGAGAGGAAGACAAGCTTGCGTGCTGGCATGTGGATGACTCTCTTTACGTTTGGACGCCTGGACCGGGCCATTCTGTGCGCCGTGACGTCCGCGAACATCGGCCAGATGGGCTATTTCTCGCTCTTGCCCGCGGGTGAGCGGGCGGGGGTGGGGTCAGCTCGCGGTCTTCCGCCGCTCGGCGGCGTAGGGCTCGGCTCGGCGCGCTGCGTTTCGAGGTCGCGATCGTGGAACGCGGAAAACGCCTACCGCACCCGCTCTACGGCTTGCTGCGACATCGCCGGCAGGTGCAGCCCGGCGGATGTCGGCATCACACGCGGAACCGGGGGGATCGGTCGGCGACGCGAGGCGCAGACTCGATCACCTCGAGACTCGATCCGACCGAAGAGGGCCCGGAGCGGCAGGCCGCTGTCGAAGCGACCTGCCGCCCGGACCGCTGGCTGGCGGCTTAGTAGCGAGCCTTGCCGTCCACGTCGAAGGTGACCACGGTGCCCACGGTCAGGCTGCTCCCCGGTGGAAGCGCGCCGTTGAACGTGCCGCTGCCGCTGGCGCCCTTGTACCTGCCGCTACCGCCGGTGATCTTGAAGGTGCCATTGAGGCTGATGCTGCCGTCGGGCTGGAACTGGACCGCATCCGTGGCCTTCAGCTTCACCGTGCCCTTCTTGCCGTAGAACGTGGACCGACTCTCGGTGATCAGGCCCGTCGGCGTGTTGGTGAGCGCGGCCACCCCGAGCCCCGCCGACGTTCCGAACGGCTTGCCTGTCCAGCGGCCGGCGAAGTGGTTGACGGTCGCGGACGACTCGAGAATGGCGAGCTTGAAGGTCCCGTCGACCGTGCGGGTCTTCTCCTTATTCGCGCTCGCGACCTGGGGCGCGGCGAGCGCCGCACAGGCGAAAACCGCGACCACAGCGACGAGCTTCATTCGAACTGACATAGGACAACCTCCTTGGGTAGGTGACTAGTTGGACGGGGCCATTCTGCTCGCCGCGAGGTGGGCGAACATCGGCCATATGGGCTATTTCGCGCCTCTTCCCAAGGGTGAACTGGGCAAGGACACGGTCAGGACGTGGTCTTCCCCCGCTCTAGGGCTTTAGCGCTCAGCTCGGTGCGGCTGTGGACGTCGAGCTTCTTGAAGATGTGGGCGACGTGGGTCTTGACCGTCGCCTTCGAGACGAACATCCGCTCGGCTACCTGGGGGTTGGTGAGTCCCGCGGCGACGAGCTCGACGACCCTGACCTCGGTGGGGGTGAGCGACCCCCACCCGCCGGGTGGACGCCGGCGCGGGCCGCGCGTACGGCGCGTCCATTCGAGCGCCTCCCCAACGCTGAGCTCGGCGCCCTCGGCTCGCGCGGCCTCGTAGGCGTCGTCGTCGAGCGCCTCGCGCAGCCGGTGGTCGATGGCGGCCCAGTGTTCATCCTCGGGTGGGACGCGGACGGCGCCGATTTCGGCGCGGGCGCGCTCGGCGGCCGCGAACAGCCGCAGCGCGTCCTCGTGGGCCTCGAGCCCCGCCGCGACCTCCGCGAGCGCGTCCAGACACCCTGGCACGTAGGTCGCGTGGCCTCCCTCGACGCAGGCGTCGAGGTGGGCGAGCGTGTGCTGCTGCGCGACCGTCCAGTCCCCGCGCGCGGCGGCCAGGCGGCCGAGGGTGAGCCGCCCACGCGTGGCGAAGCAGCGATTGCCGATTCGCTCCGCGCTGGCCTGGCCCTTAAGCGCGCTGTCCTCGGCGGCTCCATCCGCCAGCAGGCGTTGCGCCTCGGCGAGCAGGCTCAGCGCCCACGTCGTATAGGCGGCGTCGCGTCCCTCGACGAGCGCCACCAGGCCCTCGAGCCGGTCACGAGCCTCATCGAGCCGGCCGGCGGCCAACTCGGCGAAGGCGATCGCGAGCAGGAGGTATGGCACGGCGAGGCCGCCGCCGAGCCTCAGGGTGCGTTCGAGCCGCCCCGGTAGGCGATGGAGCGGGCGCTCGGGCTCGCCCTGCCAAACGTCGACGAGGCCCGTGGTCGCGTCTCCCAATGCCTCCCATACCGGCTCCCCGGTGGCCTCCACTGCCGCCCCCAGCCGCTCGAGCGCGTCGCGCGCCTCCGCGAAGCGACCGTCGAAGTGAGCCGGCACGGCGACCCACATCCAGCGCCGGGCGACCTGGAGGGGGTCGCCCTGCCGCTCGGCCAGCGCGGCCACCTCCCCGTTGGCGCGAGCGACCTGCGCGTGTTCGCCCTGGTACAGGTAGGTCATGGCCGTCGCCCCCCCGGCCGACACGAGCGCCCAGTCGTCCCCCGCCGTGCGTGCGAGCTCGGACGCACGAGCGAGCTCGGCTCGCCCGGCGCCGGGGTTCGTGAACAGCAGCGCGCTACCGAGCTCGAACCGCGCCCGCGCCGCGGTCCTCTGGTCGCCGACCTCCTCGGCGAGCGCCAGCGCCTCGGTCGCGTGGGCCTCCGCCGCGTCGAACTCGCCCACCCAGATGGCGATGTAGGCGCGACTTTCGATCGCGCGTGCGCGCAGCACGGGCTCGCGGTCGCCGCAGGCATCGAGCGAACGCGAATGCGCGAGCTGGGCCTCGGCGAAGCGACCGCGGGCGCACCACCATCGATGCAACGCTACGCAGAAGCGCAGCGCCAACGACGGGTCGCGGCGTAGCGCGTATTCGATCGCCGCCCCCAGGTTGGCGGCCTCGGGGTCGAGTAGTTCGAGGAACTCGAGCTGGCGGCCGGTCTCGAGGTGGGGGCCGGCCTCCTCGGCGAGGGCGAGGAAGTGATGGCGGTGGCGGTCGTGCACCGATTCCTCCTCGCCGGCGTCGGCGAGCCGTTCGAGCCCGTACTGGCGCACGGTCTCGAGCAGGCGGAAGCGGACTGAGGAGCCGCGCTCCTCGGCGATCACCAGCGACTGGTCCACCAACGATCTGAGCAAATCGAGCACCCCCTCAGGCGCGATGCCATCACCGGCACAGACCTCCTCGACCGCCTCGAGGGTAAAGCCGCCGGCGAAGACGGAGAGGCGGCGAAGCAGGGCCTGCTCTGCATCTGAAAGAAGTTCGTAGCTCCAGTCGACCGAGGCGCGCAGGGTCTTCAGGCGGGCGGTCGCCGTCCGCGGCCCGCCGGTGAGCAGGCGAAAGCGATCGGAGAGGCCGCTCGCGATCTGTGCGACCGAGAGCATCCGCACCCGGGCGGCGGCGAGCTCAATCGCCAGTGGCAGCCCGTCGAGCTCGGTACAGATCGCGGCCACGAATTCCCCGTCCCTCGGGCTGGAGGCAAGGCCCGGGCGGGCGTCGGCCGCCCGCTCCAGAAACAGCGACACCGCGTCGGATGCGGCCAGGGCCTCGCCCCCATCCGCGGGCAAGGACAAAGACGGCACCCGCCACTCGCTCTCCCCCGAGACCCCGAGCGGGGCCCGGCTGGTAGCCAGGACCGAAACCTCGGGAGCGGCCCCGAGGATCGCCTCGGCGGCCGCAGCGCAGGCGTCGGCCAGGTGCTCGCAGTTATCGAGGACGAGCAGCGCCTTGCGCGAGGCGAGATAGGCGCCGGCGGCCTGGAGCTCTGTGATCCCCGGCAGCGGGCGGACTCCGAGCGCCTCGGCGATCGCGGCGCCGACGAGCCGCTCGTCGGCCAGCGGGGCGAGCTCCACCCACCAGGCGCCGTCGGGGAAGCGCTCGAGGGTCTCTGAGGCGGCCTGGAGGGCGAGGCGGGTCTTGCCGCACCCGCCCGCCCCGGTCAGGGTGATGAGGCGGTGGTCTGAGAGCAGGCGCCCGACCTCATCGAGCTCGCGCTCGCGGCCGATGAAGCTCGAGAGCGCCAGCGGCAGGTTGTTGGGCAGCGCGTCGAGCGAGCGCGGGGGCGGAAAGTCGGAGGGAAGATCCGGGTGGGTGAGTTCGAACACCTCCTCGGCGCGCGCCAGGTCCCTGAGCCGCTGCGGGCCGAGCGGCCGCAGGCTCGTCCCCTCCGGGAGGCGCTCGGCGACGAGCTCGTGCGTGGCGCGCGAGACGAGCGTCTG
>JBOGZH010000025.1:0-4376 GCA_050697095.1 Solirubrobacterales bacterium | reverse complement strand
GGATCCTCTCCGAGGCGGAGAACAGCGCCGAGCTGCTCCGCGGGGAGGCAGAGCAGGAGGCCTCGAGCACGCTCAACCGGGCGAAGGAGCAGGCCGAGAGCACGCGCGCCTCTGCGGACGAGTACGCGGCACGGACCCGCCAGACCGCCGACAGCTACGGCGAGAAGGTCCGCCACGAGGCAGAGGCGAGCGCCAAGGAGACCCGGGCGAGGGCGGCGCAGGAAGCCCGCAGCGCGCTCGACGATGCGCAGTCGAAGGCGCGCCGGATCGTCGAGGAGGGCGCCCAGCGCCGGGGGGACATCGAGGCCGTGATCTCCGACCTGGTGCGGCGCCGCGACGCGGTGCTCGCTGGGGTGGAGAAGCTGACGAGCGAGCTGCGCTCGGCGGTCTCAGGCCATGCTCCGCCGGCGGGTCGCGATCCCTTCGCGACTCCGAGCGAGCTCGACCCCGCCGAGCGCGGGGACGCCGAGGGGCGCCCGGAGGCGCCGCCGCCGGCCGAGCGCCAGGTCGAGGCCTGAGCTTCCCTCACGGCCCTAGACTCCTCGCCGGATGAGCGAGGTTCACGAAACCACCGATCTAGTTGCTGCCCTCGACGCCGCGCTTACGGGCGGGCCGGAGCGCCACCAGGGCAAGGTCGCCGAGCAGGGAAAGCTGCCCGTGCGCGAGCGTGTCGCTCGGCTCGTCGATCCGGAGTCGTTCGCGGAGGAGGCGCTGCTCGCCAACTGGGAGAAGGAGGGCCTGGGCGCGGATGGGGTGGTCACCGGGCTGGCGCTGGTCGGAGGGCGCAGGGTCGCGCTGATGGCGAACGACCCGACCGTCAAGGCGGGCTCGTGGGGGCCGAAGACAGTGGAGAAGATCCTCCGCATCCAGGAGCGGGCGCTGCGCCTTGAGGTGCCGATGGTCTACCTGGTCGACTCGGCAGGGGCGAGGATCACCGACCAGGTGCAGATGTTCCCCGGGCGGCGGGGCGCGGGGCGGATCTTCTACAACGAGGTGGTCCTCTCGGGGAGGGTGCCGCAGGTCTGCGTGCGTCTTGGACCCAGCGCCGCTGGCGGCGCCTACATCCCCGCGTTATGCGACGTGGTGATCATGCGCGAGGGCAACGCGTCGATGTACCTGGGCTCGCCGCGGATGGCGCAGATGGTGATCGGCGAGGACGTGACGCTCGAGGAGATGGGCGGGGCGAAGATGCACACCGCCGTGTCGGGGTGCGGGCACCTGCTCGTGGAGTCGGACGGGGACGCCGTCGATCTCGCACGGCGCTACCTGTCGTACATGCCGACGAGCTGGCGCGATGCCCCACCTGCCGCGGCGCCCGCCGACCCCGCCCCCGCACGCTCCGTCTCGGGGATCGTCCCCGCGGACGAGAACGAGCCGTTCGACGTCAGCGAGCTGATCGAGGCGCTCGTCGACGCGGACTCCTTCCTCGAGGTCCACGACCGCTGGGCTCGCGAGCTGGTGGTCGGGTACGCGCGGCTCGACGGCCGCGCGGTGGGGATCGTGGCGAACCAGCCGAAGTTCAAGGGGGGCGTGCTGTTCGTCGACTCGGCCGACAAGGCGGCCCGCTTCATCTGGACCTGCAACGCGTTCAACGTTCCGTTGCTGTTCCTCGCCGACGTTCCCGGGTTCATGATCGGGACCAAGGTCGAGCGCGAGGGGATCATCCGCCACGGCGCGAAGATGATCAGCGCCGTTTCCGAGGCGACGGTGCCTAAGCTGTCCGTCGTCGTTCGCAAGGCCTACGGCGCCGGCCTGTACGCGATGGCGGGCCCGGCGTTCGAGCCCGACTGCTGCATCGCGCTGCCCACGGCCTCGATCGCGGTGATGGGCCCCGAGGCGGCGATCAACGCCGTGTTCTACAACCAGATCCAGGCGATCGAGGACGAGCGGGAGCGCGCGGAGTTCGTGGAGCGCAAGCGAACCGAGTACGCCGAGGACATCGACATCCTCCACCTCGCCTCCGAGCTCGTCGTTGACGCAGTGATCGAGCCGGGCGATCTCCGGGCCGAGCTGGTGCGGCGCTTCTCACTCGCCGAGTCGAAGGACCGCCGCTTCTCCGAGCGACGCAATCCGATCACACCGGCCTAGCGGATGATTGCGATGGCTGTCGGGCCGCGGGACGTGGCCGCGGGATGGGTGGGTGGGTAGCTTGCCTAGGTAGGGGGTGGGTGTAACGCCGCAAACGCTGTATATCGCCGTCAACTCGGATCTCGCTTCTCGGCGAAGCTCGAGTGACGGGTTAACGGCGTCGCCCGCCTCCCTTCCCAGCCGCCGTTCGCCGTTTAGGCGGTGACGGCTCCAGCATCTAGGAGCCGCCGTTCCGCATCACCCCGGCGGCACGTGCCTCCTCGCGCCGCTCGACCTCGGACGTGGCCGGCATCACGTCGGGGCGGCCCTCCTCTGACTCCACCCAGTGCGCCGGGGCCGGCGGCTGGCCGTTGTCGCGACGTGCGGTGGGCATCGGCGTCACCCCCGCCCAGCCGGGGCGCTCCCGCGCGCGCCGAGCCGCTTCGTCGAGGTAGTCCTGGATCAGGGTAAGTCCCTCGAGGCCCGGAACCGCTGAGATCGTCTCGTCGATCCCGCGTGCGTGCTCGCGCCCCTCGGGACCGTCTCCGAAGAGGTAGAGACCGAGCGCGTCGACCTCCTCCTCGCTCTTCACCCCGGCGCCGACCGGGGTCCAGAGGTTCTTCATCACCCAGCGGACCATCCGCCGGGCCGCCCGCGAGCGCTCCATGCGCGCCTTCGCCTGGGCGCGGTAGAAGGCGAAGTGGCGGCGCTCGTCCTGGATCACGGTGCGGAGGAGCCGGTGCAGGACCGGGTGGTCCGATCGGCGGATCAGCGCGTAGTAGCCGGTCAGCGTGGTGAGCTCGTTGACCGCGCCCCACATCATGTGGATCGCGACGAAGTCGCGCGCAAGCCGCGAGCCGATCATCGTCGGCACGATCCCGAGCCCGTTCCCGACCCCGATCGAGACGCGCAGCTCGCGCCAGCGGTTGGCTCGCGTGGGGAGCGGGGAGGACCCGTCGGGAAGCCGCGGCTCGATCGGCTCCTCGATCCCGTACAGGCGCAGGAAGTCGGAGAAGGCCTCACCGTGCCACAGCTCCTCGTACACCCAGCACGACAGGAACGCAGTGATCTGAGGGTCGGCGGCCGCACGGGTGGCTAGCAGGTCGCGCAGGTAGATCACCGTATGCGCCTCGATGTCCATCATGTAGTGCAGGCACATCACGTCGCCGTCCGACAGCGGGTGGTTGGCGATCTCATCCCAGTCGATCCCGCTGAGGTCGACCTTCTTCGAGTTGCGCAGATACCTGTCGAGGTCGAATTCGACTGTTTGCGTGTGGCTCATTGCGGACTCCCTGTGGGTGCTGGTTACCGGTCGTGACCGCCTGCAGCGGCGCGTCTGGGTCATTTACGCACGAATCGCGCCTTTGGTTCAACATCCACCTGGACTGTCTCGTGGCCCGCCGCGTGGGGCCAGACTCAGCTCGCTCGATCGCCTGAACGCTGTTCGAAGAGCGTCCCGCCCAGCTCGACGAAGTAGTCGAGTGCCGCGGGGTTGGCAAGCGAGTCCCGGCTTGCGGCCTGCTCGGCGGGTGTTCCGGTCAGGATCCGCTTCACCGGCACCTCGAGGACCTTGCCGCTCAGGGTGCGCGGCACCTCGGCGATCTGGAAGATCTCGTCCGGGACGTGGCGCGGCGAGCACTGCTCGCGGATCCGCCGCCTGATCTCGTCCGTCAGCTCGTCGGTGAGCTCGGCTCCCTCGCGCAGGACGACGAACAGCGGCATCCACCCCTCGGTCCCGGGCCGCGGCACATCGACCACGAGGGAGTCCAGCACCTCGGGGACGGACTGCACGGCGCGGTAGATCTCGCTCGTGCCCATGCGAACGCCCTGGCGGTTGATGGTGGAGTCGGAGCGGCCGTAGATCACGGCCGTGCCGCGCGAGGTGATCTCGATCCAGTCGCCGTGCCGCCACACCCCGGGGTACTGCTCGAAGTAGCTGGCGCGATACCGCGAGCCGTCGGGGTCCCCCCAGAAGAACAGCGGCATCGAGGGCATCGGCGCGGTGATCACGAGCTCTCCGACCTGGTCGATCACCGGCTTTCCGTCGTCGTCGAACGCCTCCACCTTGGCGCCCAGGGCGCGGGCCTGAAGCTCGCCGCGGTACACGGGCAGCAGCGGGACTCCGCCGACGAACGCCGTGCACAGGTCGGTGCCGCCGCTGGTCGAGAACAGCCACGTGTCATCGCCCACGTGCTCGTACACCCAGTCGAATCCCTCGGGCGCGAGCGGCGATCCCGTCGACCCGACGGCGCGCAGCCGGGCGAGGTCGTTTGCGCTCGAGGGCTCGAGGCCGTCCTTCATGCAGGCGG
>JBOGZH010000024.1:0-8470 GCA_050697095.1 Solirubrobacterales bacterium | reverse complement strand
CTGCGAGTCTGCGCCTGGCTGCGTCCTCGGTCGCCGCAATGGCGCTGCCATTCCGACTCCCTGCGTCCTTGCCATGCTTGACTCTCGCTCGCCAGAAGCGGGCCACCATTGTCGGACGAGGCACTAGGTCCTGATCGTCGGAGACCAGGCGAGGCCCTCCGTGCGGAGGGTCTTCGCGTTTCGAAAGCCTCATGGCCGAAGGCTACGCGGACCCTCGATCGCGACCGGAGTGCCATGCCGGGGGACGAGCGTGATCCCGCGCATCACGACCGGATCGGGCTCGGAGCGCAGCGGCCGGAGCGTGACCCGGGATAGGACGACGCGGATCACCTCGGCCATCTCGGCCTGCGCGAGGGCAGCGCCGACGCAGCGGCGGATCCCGCCTCCGAACGGAAGCCACGAGTAGGATTCGGCGCCCTCGTCCAGGAAGCGCTGGGGGCGAAACTGATCGGCGTCCGGATACAGGTCCTCGCGGCGGTGGACCAGGAGAATCGCCGGATACACGCGGATCCCGGCGGGCAGCTCCCAGCCGGCGATCACGCGCGGCTTGGTAAGCGTCCGCTCGCTCGCGTCGATCACCGGGCGCAGGCGCAGGCTCTCGGTGACCACGGCTTCCAGGAACGCATCATCGCCGGTGGTGAGGCTTTCCTGGAGACGCGAGAGCACGCGACGGTGGCGCAGGAGGAGATCGAAGGCGAACGCCAGCGCGGTTGCCGTCGTCTCGTGCCCGGCGGCCAGCATCGTCATCAGCTCATCCCGGAGCTCTGCGTCCGTCATCGCGCGCCCCTCCTCGTCGCGGGCGCGCAACAGCAACGACAGGACGTCCGTGCGCTGTTCGAGATCGGGCTCGTGCCGGCGCCTCGCGATCTCCTCGAATAGCAGCGTGTCGGCCCTGCGGAGGCGTCGCTGCAGGCGGCCCCACGGACTGAGCGGTCCGAAGTCGCGTCGAAGCACCGATGGCAGAAACAAGGTCGCCCCCATATCCATGATCGGGGTGAGTGCCGCGCGGAGCCGAGCGACCCGCTGCGAGTCGGCGACCCCGAAGACCGCTCGGCAGATGACCTCGAAGGTGAGGGCTCGCATCCGATCGCGGAGCGCGAACTCGGTGCCCGTGCTCCACCGGGCGACCTCGGCTTCGGCAACCTCGCGGATCACATCCCGGAACGCCTGCACGGCCGAGCCCTGAAACGGCGGCAGCAGAAGCCGGCGCTGGCGCAGGTGCTCCGCGCCGTCGAGGACCAGGATCGAGCTGTTCCCGACCAGGGGCGCAAGCGGAGCATTTGCCTCGCCGGCGTGCAGGTCGGATTGGTCGCCGGTGAGAAGATCGCGGATGGCCGCCGGGTCCGCCACATAGACCCCGGTTCCGAAGATCAGGTAGCGAACCGTGAACACGTCGCCGTAGCGCTTGTGCCAGCCGAGCAACGACTCGAGCGGGCGGCGGGCCAGCCGCGCCGTGTTGACGGAGGCCGGAGCGCGCGGCCCGGGCGGGAGGTTCGCCGAGTTCCCACTCACGGGCTGTGTGGCGCGCTGATCCCGCACCCGAGGACGGCGGTGATGAACTCCGCGAACACCTCGTCGGGTATCGCTTCGGGATCCGCGGGGCGCTCGAACGCCTTGGCCGCTATGCCTTCGCGCGCGAGTTCGACGTTCTCCTCCGCGATCGCCTACTCCCGCAGCCCGGCGGCTTCGAGGGCAGTTCTCTCATACTGCCCGAACTGCTCGGCCATCGGCGCCACGACTCAAGGACGCCCTGGTGGCCGCTGTAGACCCGCGAATCGGCGCGCCGACACCGGCCAGAACTGCCCCAACAGAATGACGGTAGCTTCGTCCCCCGCGAAGAACGCCTCATGGTAGTTACGTCTTAGCTCTCCGATGTCGTTAGTCCATCCTCGGTGCGCCGAGTCTCCTCAAAGCTATCGAGGAACTTTCGGTAGCACTGGCGCAGCCCGGTCTGATAATCCTCCCATGAGCGATCGCGCTCAAAGATCCGGGGCCCCGCCTGAGGCGGTGGGTCTCCAACTCACACCTCAGAGGAGGACCCGCAAAGCGGACGTGATTTAGGCCGCCGCGTTGGTGAACGCGCGAGACGAGCAAGCTTCCGTAGCGACTCGAGTCGGTTCGATTGATCGCAGGTCCGTACTCGGGGGAGGGCGAAAAATGCCGCGCGAAAAGGACACACCAGCGAACATGATCCGGGCGTGCGAGCGCGCGATTTGCGCCGGCCGACTGCCTGTGCGATCTTAGGCGCGCCATGGCACGTCGCATACGGACCTCCCGGCTGGGGAGACGGGGCAAGGACGCGAAGGTCGAGCTTCTGAGCGACGTGCCTCTCTTCTCGGCGTGTAGCAAGCGGGACCTGGGGCGGATCGCCGCGCTTGTGGACGAGGTCGATGTTCCGGAAGGCCGGGTTCTCACCCGCCAGGGCGAGCCGGGGTGGGAATGCTTCGTGATCGCCGAAGGGCAAGCTAAGGCAGCCCTGCGCGGAGGATGGACAGCTTCGCTGGGACGTGGTGACGTCGTGGGCGAGATGTCCCTCCTCGACCAGGGCCCCCGCTCCGCGACCGTCACCGCCAAGACCGACATGCACCTGCTCGTCCTCACCTCACGCAACTTCTCGGCGCTGATCAACCAGGTCCCACTGGTCGCGCGACGGATCATGGCGGGGCTGGCAGGGAGAGTCCGCAAGGCGGAAGCCCGCCGGCCGGAGCACTGAGCGACGGAGCTTGCTTCTGCCGCGCCGAGGTCGCCGGTCAGGATTCGAGCGAGCGCCCCGCGCCCGCGAACCTCACGGTGAGTCCGCCAGCGCGTAGAGGTCCAGGCGTCCGGGACTCCCTTCAGGTTGTGGACGCCACGGTCCTTGAAGGAGAGCCCCGTGCCTACGACGAGGTCCTTCACGGACCTCGCCGGCTCCCGCCACGGCCCCGACGCGAGCGCCGATTGTCACGGCTATTCCCGAGATGTCATCACCCGCGCGATGGGTCTTGATATTGCGAACCAGGTGATGCACGGCTTTTAGCGCTGCGGTCTGCCAAAGCGACGGCGCCCTTGTGGCCTCGCCCTTGTGGCCTTGGAGATGTATCCGGAGCTACTCCCCCAGCCCGGCGGCTTCGAGGGCTTCCTCGCGCTCCTGATAGAGGCAACCCCTGACGATGGCTCGGTCGCGGATCGTCCACACCCAGGCGCCACGAGCCTGCAACTCGATTCCGTCGCGGCCTCGGGCTCGGTTGGTGAACGGCGTGACTACGTGCTCCCCGGCGTCGATGAACTCGTCCGCGCCGAGCCGGAAGGACTCCCAGCTGCCGGCGAACTCAGCGAGAAGGCGTCGGAACTGAGCGAGGTCGTACACGTCCCGGTCGATGTTGAACCCAACTGCTCGCGACATGTCGAGCTCGAAGTCCGGCGCAGCGTCTTTGAACGCTGCGCCGACGTCGCCCCGGTTGTAGGCATCAAAGGCGGCGCGGACGATCTCTACGTTCTCC
The DNA here is from genome assembly GCA_050697095.1 of Solirubrobacterales bacterium. Classification (GTDB taxonomy): domain Bacteria; phylum Actinomycetota; class Thermoleophilia; order Solirubrobacterales; family 70-9; genus DASPWW01. The sequence goes on along the minus strand of JBOGZH010000024.1, from coordinate 4,991 downwards.
TGCGACATCGCCCGCTCAGTATCGCGCGCACCGCACAGACGAGAACCCCACGGCGCGCCGGTGGACCCCTGGCCGTCGTTCGAACAGCGGCACGGTCCTCTCGGGATCGGTGGCGACCAGGGCGAGCGCGCGCTCGGGCAACCGGGACGGGCAACAAATGGGCACCGCTCTTCGCTGCCGACCGTGCGACCTGCAAGCTGATGGCCCAGCCCCTCTGCGAGCGGATCGCCTGCGAACGCATCAGCGGGCCGATAAGGAACTGCACGCCGCCGTCGTCGGCGTTTCGGAAGTCGTTCGAAGGCGCGACGGTCCAGGACATCGCGATCAAGGGCGACCAAGCGGCAGCCAGGTTCTCGAATGGCGAGGCAGTCGAGCTCGTCCACGTGAGCGGGTACGAGCTGGGCGGCCCCACCCTTCACACGTTCCGGCAAAAAGCCGCCAAGATGGGTGGCGCAATGAGTGAACGTCTGCTCTGTGTGATCGAGATCCCGAAGGGGAGCCGGAACAAGTACGAGCTCGATCATGAGACGGGCGCGATCAAGCTGGATCGCCTGCTGTTCTCGTCAGTGCACTATCCGACGGACTACGGCTTTTTCCCCGACACCTGGGCACTTGACGACGATCCGCTGGACGCGATGGTTTGCGTCTCGGAGCCGACGTTTCCCGGTTGCCAAATCGAGGTCAAGCCGATCTCCCTCCTTCGTATGCGTGACGAGAAAGGCATCGACGACAAGGTTCTTTGCGTGCCGCGCACCGATCCAGGCTGGAACTCGCTCGAGGTTCTCGAGGACATTCCCCAGGGGCTCCGCGACGAGATTGCCCATTTCTTCTCGATCTACAAGAACCTGGAGCGAAAGCAGGTCGAGGTGGATGGCTGGTACTCACGCGAGGATGCCCTCGCGGAGATCGAGGCTTCGCGGACTCGCTTCGCGGAGCGGAAAAAGGAGCACGGCTAGGCCGGATCTGCGGTCGCGGGATCAGGTGCGCTTGAGGCGAGACCGTTCGACGATCCGTGCGTCGTAGCGAGAGACATATCGGGCCCCGTATCGGTTCGACCCGTGGCGCACGGGCTCGGCGTGGTGGGCATTGCTCCTCGGGCGTCGCTGCAGCCTGAGCTGCTTCCGTCTCAGCGACCTCCTCGGCACGGCGTTTCTCCCAGTCCTAGCGTGTCTGGAGCGAGCGAACCTGGGGAGTAGCGTCTGAGGCATGTCAACTGAGTGGCCACCGCTCGCCTACGACTCGTGGAGCGCGACGTGCGACACGCTCCACGCGCATACGCAGGTGCTCGGAAAGCTCGCGGTCGAGCTTGCCCCGCCCGAGCCGCAGCTCCAGCACGCCGCCCTGCGGCTGAGCGCGCGCGGCTGGGAGACGCCTGCGCTGCCGGCGCCCGACGGCTCCGGGGCCATCGGTGCGGCCCTTGATCTACGCACGCACGAGGCCGTGTCGAGCACAGCGGTGGCCGGGAGATGCGGATTGCGCTCACGCCAAACCGCTCCGTCGCCGAAGTGACGCGCGAGGTGCTCGAGGCCGTGGACCGCCTGGCCGGAGCAGTCGAGATCAATCCCGCGCCCCAGGAGGTGCCCTGGAAGGTGCCCCTCGACGAGGACCACGAGCATGCGACCTATGACCCAGGCCAGGTGGCGGTGTATTTCGAGGCCGCCACCCGCGCGGCGCTCGTGCTTGCCGCATTCCGGGCGCCGTTTCGGGGACGCTCGACACCCGTCAATGCCTGGTGGGGCACCTTCGACCTCGCGGTCAGCTTCTTCTCGGGGCGGCCCGCCGATCCACCGTCGGACGACTTCATCATGCGAAACGGAGGGGATGCCCAGCAGGTCGGAATCGGGTGGTGGCCGGGCGATCCGAACCACGAGCGGGCCGCCTTCTTCGCCCTCGCACACCCGGCGCCCGACGCCTTTGCGGACGCGAACCTGAGCCCCGCCGCGGCGCGCTGGGTAGGGCAACTCGGCGAGTACGTGCTCGACTGGGAGGACGTCCGGAAGAGCCCCGATCCAGCGGCCCTCGCGCTGGAATTCGCCCGGTCCGCTTTCCGCCACGCGTGTGAGGTGTGTGAGTGGGACCGCGTTCTCGCGGCCACCGCAGAGGGTGTTCCGCCGCCGATCAGGTGATGCGGAGATTCCCCTGCGGCATCGGCGGCCCGTAGGCGGTGAGCGCTCGGACCTCCAACGGACTGACTCCGGTCGGAGGCGGCGATCACGTACTAGGTGCGAAGAAGCCACAGCTCACGCTGGTGGAATACGGGGACTTCGGCTGCCCGCACTGCTTCGCCGCCAAGCTGCCGATCGAGTCGCTCCTTCAGCGGTTTGACGGCCTGAGGCTCGTCTGGCGTCATTTCCCGGACCCCGACCTTCATCCCGGTGCCGACCTCGCCGCCGAGCTCTCAGAACTCGCCGCGGCGCACGGGAAGTTCTGGCAAACGCACTCGCTGCTTCTGGCCGGCCGCGGGTTCTCAAAGGAGGGCCTGCTCAAGGCGGCGAGCAGCCTGGAGCTCGGCGGCGCGGAGGCCGGGTCGGTGCTCAGCGACCGCACCTATCGCCCGCGCGTCGAGGTGGACATCGCGAGTGGCGAGGCGGCCGGGGCTCATGGCACGCCCACCTTCTTCGTCGACGGACAGCGGCTGATCGGGCACTGGCGTCAGCTTGCTCAGATCGTTCCTGCCGCACTCAAGGACACATCGTGACTCCCGATCACGGCTCGGCTCCCGGGGAGCACCGAACGCGATTTCGACCGGTAGCCGCGGATGACCGGACTCCCTCACGCGGCCGCCTCGACCAGTCCTGGCATCTGCTCAAGATGAACAGCGGCCTTAAGAATCAGGCAGCCAGGCGTGCTCGCTCGACGATTCGTGCGTCGTAGCGAGAGACGTAGCGGGGCCCCCGCTATTGAGAATCACCTGGCCCTGAGCTTGGGCGTAGAAGAGGCAACCGAGCCCGAACGGTACAAACCAGGGGCGATGTCGCTGCGGGAAGAGCACACGCCGCTCGCTGTGAGAAAGCGGGTGCGGAGCAGGCCATCCCCGAGCTATCTCCACGACTAAGGAGCTCGTCGCGCCAACGGCCGCGGGCGTTGCTAGGATGTGGTCACTATGGCCACACGGATGGGAATTCGGCAGCTTCGTGACACCTTCACGGCGACGATCCGGCGCGTGCGAAAGGGCGAGACCATCGAGATCACCCACCACGGCGCCCCCGTCGCGCTGCTCGCTCCCGTTCCGGCGGACCGCATCGATCGCCTCGTGGCCGCTGGCGACGTGACCCCGGGCGCGCCGCTGGTGCGAGCGCCCAAGCGCTTTCCCGTGACGGGTGAGCTGACAGCAAGTCAGGCGATCGAGGACGATCGCGCTGAGCGCTGAGCGCCCTCTCCTCTACGCCGACTCCTCGGCGCTCGTGAAGCTCGTCATCGAGGAGCGCGAGAGCGCGTCGCTCGAGCGGCACCTCGGAGATGAGCCGACGCTCGCGACGAGTCGCATCGCGCTCGTCGAGGTGCCGCGCGCGACCGCGCTCGCAAATCCGGCGCCAGAGGTGCAGGAGGAGGCGGCGCGGCTGCTTGCCTCCTGCGTGCTCGTCGATGTCACCGATGGGGTCCTCCGCGCCGCTGCGGGTCTCGCCTCAGCGGCGGTGAGGACCCTCGACGCCGTTCATCTTGCGAGCGCGGTCCGGATCGAGGCGGACGAGCTGGTCGCCTACGATCGCCGCCTCGTCGCAGCGGCCGCCGAACGCGGGCTCGCCGTCTCGAGTCCCGGGGTGGGGGCGTAAGCGCCCTCGCGGCCCGGAGCCCAGACGCCCGGGTGATGAACGTGGCTTAGGAGCTAATACCACCTGCCGCGCGCGAAGCCGCCGAAGAATATGAGTCCGATCAGGACGACGATCAGCCCAATCAACAGGCTCCAGAAGATCGCGACGACGATTCCGATGATGACGATGATCCCGCCCAGCGTCAGTCCGCCGGCGGGTCCGTAACGACGTTCGGGTGTAGCCATCTGCCCTCCTTGGTTGCGGCAGGCTATACCCGGATCTGCCCTCGATCAACCGATAAGCGGCTCGTACTAACACTTCACTCACGATTTGCTAGTCTGCCGCGCTACCTGCTGAACGACCCGCCACATAGTCGCGGGTCGTCGGGGGACCCACTCGTTGGGGCGAATCGCGGCCACCTGGCCGTGTAGCGCCGGCTCTTTGGCGCGAGCCCGTCAGCTAACCCCGTAAGCGACGAAAGAGCGTGAACGTGAAGCACTCGCACGGCGTTGCGAGCCCCAAGTCGAAGATCGTTCTGCTGCTGCTGATGGCGGCGGTGGCGATGATCGCCGCCTCGTCCGTCTCCTCGACGGCCGCGGCGGACACGACCTCCGGGGGCGTCTCCACCGGTGAAGGCGAGCGTAGTGAGAACCGCGCCGCCAAGGTCGAGGCCAAGTACGTGCGCCTCTGGGACGAGGTCTCCCGTGGCGAGAAGCGCTGGGCGCGCTCCACGAGCAAGTGCGAGTCCGGGCGCGACCCGAACGCGATCGGCGGCGGAGGCAAGTACCGCGGCGCCTTCCAGTTTCTGAAGTCGACCTGGCGCGCCTCGCCGAAGTCTCCCGGCGGCGACCCGATCGACCACCCGTACAGGACGCAGGCCGTCGTTGCCGTCGCTCTCAAGAAGCGCGACGGGGCCGGCCACTGGCCGAACTGCGGCTAGTGCCCCGTCCGACAATGGCGACCCGCTTCTGGCGAGCGAAAGCCGAGTCTGGCTAGGACGCAGGGAGCCCAGGTAGCAGCGCTCATGACTATCCGGTTCCGTCAGGTGTCGTGCCTACAGTCGTCATGTGGGCCGGGCCAGACTTCCCGCGCAGCATCGTGGACTTCCAGCAGCTTCCCCGACGACGCCGCGTGCCTGGACTACCTGGCCGCCTCGCGCTGGCCTGAGGGCTTTCGCTGCCCAGCGTGTGGCAACGAAAGAGCCTGGGTGCTCGAGCGCCGACACCTGTGGGAGTGCTC
>JBOGZH010000023.1:0-3314 GCA_050697095.1 Solirubrobacterales bacterium | reverse complement strand
GGGCCGGAGCGCTGGCGACACGAATCGGCCCGAAGCTGCCGCTCACCCTCGGCCCGATCGGGATCGCGGTCGGGATGCTGATGATGCGAGGGATCGACCCCGGCGACTCGTACATCGGCTCGGTGCTGCCGCCGATCATCGTCTTCGGCCTCGGGCTGACGCTCGTTGTCGCCCCGATCACGGCGACCGTCTTGGCCGCGGCCGACGCGCGCCACGCCGGCGTCGCCTCGGGAGTGAACAACGCCGTCGCCCGCACGGCCGGGCTGGCGGCGGTCGCGGCGCTCCCGCTGATCGTCGGGCTCTCCGGCACCGACTACGAGAACCCGGTCGCGATCACCGACGGCTTCCACGCGGCGATGCTGGCGTGCGCCGTGCTCGCCCTCACCGGCGGCGTGCTCGCCTGGCTGACGATCTCGAACGACGTCCTCGAGACCGCTCCGGCCGCCGACGGAGACGTCCCGGACCGCGCCGCGACCGACTTCAACTGCGGCGTCGCCGGCACCCCGCTGCGCCCGGCGCGAGAGGCTCGCTGCGCCCCCGTCGACGAGGACGGGCTGCCCCGCGTCAGGGTGGAGGTCGGGAGCGCGACGGACGACTGAGCCCGCAGCCGGCGCTCGACGGTCAGCTCTCGAGGCCGGCGAGCTTGCGCAGAAGCAGGGTGAGCGTCTCGCGCTCCTTGCGATCGAGCGGCGCGAGCAGCTCTTCCGCGAACGCGATCGCGGTCTTCCGCGCTCGGCCCAGGGTTCGCCGGCCCTTAGCGGTGAGATGAACGGCGTGCTTGCGGCGGTCGCCGGGGCACTCGCGGCGCTCGGCGAGGCCCTGCGCTTCGAGCTCGTCGATCACCGCCACCATCGAGCTCGGGTCGATCAGCGACTCTGAGACCAGCTGCTGCTGGGTGCTGCCGGGGTGGGACTCGATCAGCATCATGAGGCCGAAGTGGGGGGGACGGAGACCGAGCGGCTCGAGCGCCTCGGCGAAGCCGTGAGCCGTCCGCTGCCCGTTCCACGACAGCAGGAAGCCGGTCGCGCTCGCCAGCGGCTCGGGCGGAGGGCCTTCGAATCGCATCACCTGATTATTCTACGGTGGCCGGATCGCTTGTGCTACAAACTATTCGTATGAGGGACGAGTTAGGGGAATCCCCAATAGACGCTCCGACTCCCAGCCGTCACCCTGCCGCGCGAGCGATGAGTTTCGAGCCGATCCGCGGTCTTACGCGATGACCACAAACCGGAGGTAGATCGATGTCCGCACTCACCCGCTGGGTCCTCGCCCACAAGCGCACCGTAGTCGTCACGTGGGTCGTCCTCACGATCGCGGGCATCGCCGCCTCGGGACCCGCCTCCGACGCGCTCGAGCCGGAGTTCTCCGTTCCGGACAAGGAGGGCTGGGAGACGAACGTCGCGATCGCCGAGCGCTACCTGGGCACGGGCGGCGACACCGCGCCGCTGGTTCCCGTCGCCACTCTGCCGGAGGGCGAGTCCGTCGACTCGCCGCAGGTGCGGGCCGACCTGAGGCAGCTCGACGCGCGCCTCGACGAGGCGCTGCCGAATGCGCGCATCGCCTCCTATGCCTCGACCGGCGACGAGACCTTCGTCTCCGACGACGGGCGCACGACGTTCGCGATCGTCTATCCGCAGCCGGACCCGGACTCGGCGTTCGGAGAGAACCCCCGGGCCGAGGAGGCCGCGAGCGGAGCGCTCGAGGGCGCCACGGTCGGGGGCGAGCCGGTGCACCTGAGCGGCTTCGACGCCCTGTTCGAGGACTCAGGTGCGGACGACGAGGGACCGGGTGTCCTGCTCGAGGCGGTGGTCGGCGGATTTGGCGCGCTCCTCGTGCTCGCCTTCGTCTTCGCCTCCTTCCTCGCCCTCGTCCCGCTCCTGATGGCGGTGGTGTCGATCATGACCACCTTCCTGCTCCTGCTGGGGCTGACCGAGCTCACCACCGTCTCGCCGATCGTCCAGTTCCTGATCGCCCTGATCGGGCTCGGTGTCGCGATCGACTACTCGCTGATCGTCGTCTCGCGGTGGCGCGAGGAGCGCTCGCACGGACGCAGCGGCGACGAAGCGGTGCAGGTGGCGATGGAGACCGGGGGCCGAGCGGTCGTGTTCAGCGGCATCACCGTCGCGATCGGCCTTCTCGCGCTGATCGCCCTGCCGCTGCCCTTCCTGCGCTCGATGGGCTACGGCGGGATGCTGATCCCGCTCGTCTCGACGCTGGTCGCGATCACCCTCCTTCCCGTGGTGATGGCGAAGCTCGGCCACCGCCTCGACTGGCCGCACCGGCGCACCGACGACAAGGCGAGCCGCGCGTGGACCCGCTGGGCGGAGGCGGTCTCGAGGCGCCGCTGGGTCGGCGCCGCCGCCGGGATGGCGGTGATCGTCGCGCTCGCCATCGCCGCCACCGACCTCCAGCTCGGAACCTCCGACGCGAACACGATCGCGGAGTCGGGCGACGCCAAGGCGGGACTGGTCGCGCTCGAGGATGCCGGGATCGGCGAGGGCTCGCTGCTCCCGCACGAGATCCTGATCGACGGCGATACCGACCCCGACGAGGTGGCGGCCGACCTGCGCGACGTCGAGGGGGTTCATGGCGCCGTCGCTCCCGAGAGCGCCGACTGGCGACGCAACGGGACGGCGCTCGTGGAGGCGGTCCCGATCCCCGACAGCGGATCCGACGAGGGGGAGGCGACGCTCGACAGCGTGCGCGGGACCGCGCACGCGGCCGGTCCCGACGTGCGCGCCGGCGGCCAGCCCGCGGCGAACGACGACTTCATCGACGCCGTGTACGGCAGCTTCCCGCTGATGATCGCCCTGATCACGATCACCACCTTCATCCTGCTCGCGCGGGCCTTCCGCTCGCTGCTTCTGCCGCTGAAGGCGATCGTGCTCAACGTCCTCAGCGTCGCCGCGGCATGGGGCGTGCTGGTCCTCGTCTGGCAGCATGGCTACGGCTCGGAGCTGATCTGGGGAATCGAGGCAACGGGCTCGATCCCGTCCTGGATGCCGCTGATGATCTTCGCCTTCCTGTTCGGGCTCTCGATGGACTACGAGGTGTTCATCCTCTCCCGGATGCGGGAGGAGTACGACCGCACCGGCTCGACCGAGACGGCGGTGATCCGGGGCATCGGGCGAACCGGACGGCTGGTGACGAGCGCCGCGCTGATCCTCTTCCTCGCGTTCACCTCGATGGCGGCGAGCCCGGGGACCGACCTGAAGATGTTCGCCACCGGGCTGGGGGCGGGGATCCTGCTCGACGCGACGGTGATCCGGGGCCTGATCGTCCCGGCGGTGATCTCCCTGATGGGTCGCTGGAAC
>JBOGZH010000022.1:0-15569 GCA_050697095.1 Solirubrobacterales bacterium | reverse complement strand
CAGCGGCGCCGTGACGGTCCGCTGGCCGCTGAGCGTCCCGCGCTCCACTGCGGCCGCCGGCTCCCTGGGATCCCGGCCCGCGGCAACGAGACGCTGCGCGATCTCGGGCAGCTGCTTGACGCCCATGTAGACCACGAGTGTGCCCGGGAACCGGGCGAGCGCCTCCCAGTCGAGCGCCGAGTCCTCCTTGTCGGGGTCCTCGTGGCCGGTGACGAACGCGACCGCGGACGCGTCGTCGCGGTGGGTGACCGGGATTCCGGCGTACGCGGGAGCGGCGACTCCCGCGGTGACGCCGGGTACGACCTCGAACGGCACCCCGGCGGCCGCCATGGCCTCGGCCTCCTCGCCGCCGCGACCGAAGGTGAACGGGTCGCCGCCCTTCAGCCGCACGACCCTTCGTCCCGCCCGCGCCCGCGCGACCATCAGGCTCTCGATCTCCTCCTGGGGCATCGCCGCCTCGCCGGGTCGCTTGCCGACATAGACCAGCTCCGCGTCGCCGCGAGAGGCATCGAGGGCCCCGGATGGGATCAGGCGATCGTGGAGGATCACGTCCGCGCTCTCGATCAGCTCGATGGCGCGGGCTGTGATCAGGCCGGGGTCGCCGGGGCCCGCGCCGACGAGGTAGACGACCCCGGAGCGCGCCGTCATGTCATCGCCTCGGCGCGCTCAAGCAGCTCGCTCGCGCCGGCTGCGACAAGACGCTCAGCGAGCGTGCGCCCGAGCGCGACCGGGTCCTCGGGATCGCCCTCGAGCGTGTCCCGGACCCACTCGCTTCCGTCGGGCAGCCCGACGAACGCATCGGCGCGCAGCTCCCCGCCCGTGAGCTCCGCCCGCACCCCGACCGGGGTCCGGCAGGTCGCGCCGAGCTCCCCGACCGCGGCGCGTTCCGCGGTCAGCTCGACCAGCGCGGTCGCGTCGCTGATCCCGGCCGCCGCGGCGGCGGCCGGCTCGTCCTCCCGCCTCACCTCGAGCGCGAGCGCGCCCTGCCCGGCAGCGGGAGTCATCGTCGCGGAGTCGAACCGAAACGCGATCTCGCCCTCTCGGCCGAGCCTCCGGAGGCCGGCGGCCGCGAGCACGATCCCGTCGAAGTCGCCGTCCGCGAGCCGCCCCAGCCTCGTGTCGACGTTGCCGCGCAGCTCGGAGACCTCGAGGTCGGGCCGGATCGCCCGGAGCTGGGCGCCGCGGCGCAGGCTCGAGGTCCCGACCCGGGCCCCCTCCGCGAGATCGTCGAGCGAGGGCGCATCGCCGACGAACGCGTCGGCGGCGTCCTCCCGCGCCGGCACCCCGGCGAGCCGGAGCTCGTCGGGCAGCTCGGACGGCAGGTCCTTCGCCGAGTGGACACCGACGTCCACCTCGCCGCCGAGCAGCGCCTCCTCGATCCGGCGCACGAACCGTCCCTTGTCGCCCCCGGGGCCGGGAGGCGGCTCTCCGCGCACCGGGACGACCTCGGCGCCGCCCAGCGCCTCGGCGACCAGCTCGGCCTGCGCGAGGGCGAGCCGGCTTCCCCGGGTGCCAAGTCGGATCGGCGTGCTCATCGCCCTCCATTCTCGCGTCTGGTACATTAGTCCGATATGGGACTAATAATCCCGACCGGATGGACGAAGCCCCGCGTGCGACGACAGACAACCTCGGATTCCTGCTCGCGAAGGCGTCTCAGCGCTGGAACGAGCGCCTCGCCGAGGAGTTCGCGCGCCGCGGCTTCGCGGAGGTTCGCCCCTCCTACGGGTCGGTGCTCGTCCCGCTCCTCGAGGAGGACGGGCTGAGGATGGGCGAGCTCGCGGCACGATCGCGTCTCTCGAAGCAGACCATGACCACGTTGGTCCGGCTCGTCGAGCGCGACGGCCTCGTCACGCGGAGACCCGACCCCGACGACGGGCGGGCCGTCCGGGTCCATCTCACCGACAGGGCGAAGGCCTTTCGGCCGGTCGCCGAGCAGACGCTCGCCGAGCTCGACCGTGCGGTCGAGGACCGGCTCGGCGGGTCTCAGGCCAGGGCGCTCCAGCGAGCGCTGAAGGAGGTGATGAGCCTGTGAGGTCCCGCACCGTCACGACCGTCCTTCGCGCCCCGCGCGAGGAGGTGTTCGACTACCTCTCCGACATCGAGCGGCTCCCCGAGTGGGCGACGGAGTTCGCTCGCGAGCTGAAACGCGACGGACAGCGCTACAAGGTCGTCAACAGCCTCGGCGAGTACTTCTTCCACATCGACGCCGACCCGGACACCGGCGTGATCGACATGTACGCCGGGCCGGAGCCGGAGCAGATGGCAATCTTCCCGACCCGCGTGGTGGCGCTTCCGGATGGAACGTCGGCCTACACGTTCACGATGTTCCAGGCGCCGGAGATGCCGGACGAGTTGTTCGAGTCCCAGAACGAGTCGCTGAAGCGCGAGTTCCGCAACATCGAGGCGGTGTTCGAGGCCTGACTGCGCGGCTACCGCGAGCGAGGTGACCTGGTTCAGGTCTCGCAGGCGCTCGCGCGCTCGGCGTGGCACCGGTCGCGGCCCTTGCCGCCGTTGACGCGGTCCTCGCCCTTCTCACCGGTCAGCTTGTCGTTGCCGGCGTTGCCGCGCAGCCTGTCGCGGCCCTTTGCCCCGCGCGCCCTGTCGTCGCCCCCGCCCCCGACGGCGAGGTCATTGTGCGGCCCGCCGAGCAGGAGGTCGTCGCCGCCCTGGCCGAACAGACGCAGGTTCGCGGTGGCGCGATGGTCGAAATTCCCGAGCCGGTCCTTGCCCGCGCCGCCGTAGATTCGCTTGGTCTCGCGGCCCTCGAGCACGTTGATCCTGTCGGCGCCCCCGCCGCCGCACACGGTGGCCGGTCCCTGCTTCCACACGAGGTCCCGATCGCGGCCGCCGAGAAGCGCGGCCACCGCCGGACCATCGGTCTGGTCGGTTGTTCGGTCGGCGCCGTTCGTGCCGAGCACCGTCGGCACACGCCCTCCGCACTTCGGCGCCGTCTTGCCGGTGTCGGAGAGGACGGCGATCTCGGGCGCCGGCGGGCGGTCGTTGGGATTGCCGACGTCCGCGACCGCCATGTCGAGCCGGCCGTCCCCGTCGAGATCATCGATCGCGAGGTCCTCGAACCCGCCCCACGAGAGCCCGAACGCGACGCCCGGGGTGAACTCGCCGCTGCCGTCGTTGATCAGGAAGCGCGGGCCGTTGTCGAGCGACCTCGCGAGCGCGACGTCGAGATCGCCGTCGCCGTCGATGTCCGCGAGCTCGAGGTTGTCGGCGAGCTGGTTTCGCAGCCCGATCCGGTCGAAGCTCCCGGGCCCGTCCTGGCGCAGCACCCACAGCGTCTCCTCGACTGTCGGGTCGGCGGCGAGTAGATCCACGTCCCCGTCGCCGTCGATGTCGCCGGCCACCACCGCGTCGCCGCCGGACGGAAGCGCCTCGGTGGTGCGGACGAAGCCGCCACCCGACTGCTGGGTGAAAAGCACGACCCCGGGGTTGAAGGTCGTCGAGACCGCGATGTCGCGATCGGAGTCCCCGTCGAGATCGGCGATCACCACGTCCGTGGGCCTGCCCCCCGCCGGCAGGTCCGTGCGGGCGAAACCGCCGCCGGCCCCCTGGCGGAGGACCGAGATCGAGTCGTCGCCGAGGTTCGTCACCACTGCGTCGACGTCGCCGTCCGGCTCCAGGTCGCCGAGCGCAAGATCGGTCGGGAGATCGCCGACAGCGACGTTGGTGCGCGTAAATGAGCCGCCCTGCTGCTCGAGGATCCCGAGCCTGCCGGTCTCCTCGAACGGCACCGCGATGTCCTGGTCGGAATCGCCGTCGATGTCGGCGACGTCGGGCTCACCGGGATGCTGGTCGACTGCGATGTCCTGGCGATCGAACCTGCCTTCGGCGTCCTGGCGGAGCACCGACACCGTGGCGGAGAGGTATGCGGGGGCGACGATGTCGCCGCGACCGTCGCCGTTGAGATCGCCGGTCGCGACGTGGAGGGGGTAATTGCCCAGCTCGACGTCGACCCTGTCGTAGCGCTGAAGCGGCGGCTGCGCGAGGGCCTGTGTCGGCATCGCGGCAGCCACCAAGGCCAGCACTGCGGTGACGAGAAATCCCTGCGTACGCGCGCTACCGCGTACCCCTGCCATGACCACAGTCTAGCTCGGTTCCGCGGTCCGACTACGCCGCGTAGCTCTCGGCGCCCAGGAAGTGCAGCGAGACGTACGGCTCGTCGCCCACGACCCAGCTGTCGTGGCCGGGCGGGACGTGGAAGAGGTCGCCGGCGCGCATCACGAGCTCCGTCCCGTCGTCCATCAGCACCGCGCCCTGGGCCGAGACGACGAGGCCGACGTGCTCGACCTGGCAACGGTCCTCCGGCCCGGAGCCGACGTGCTCGGACCAGCGCCACCCCGGCTCGTAGCTTGCGCGACCGACGGTGAGCCCGCCGATCGAGACGAGCTCGAACGCGCCGCGTTCGAACCGGCGGCTCTCGTCGGCCTCCTCGAAGCGCTTCAGTGTCGCCTGCGTCAGCCCTTCTCCTCCCGCAGCCGGCGGCGGTCGTGCAACGGCGTCACGTCCGCGTCCGCCTCGGCGAGCGGCGCGGTCTCCACGTCGAGGCCGAACAGCTCGCGCAGGGCGTGGACGTAGGGGTAGGCCGCCTCGTCGTCCGCCGAGCGCTTCAGCCGCAGGGTGGGCTCGTGGAGCAGCCGGTTGGCGATCGCGCGCGCCATCGCCCGCATGCGCTCCCGGTCGGCCTCGGACAACGTCTCCCAGCGGGGTTCGTTCTCGGCCAGCACCCGCTCCACGATCTCGTCCGCCCGCTGCCGCAGAGCCGCCACCGTCGGCACCACCTCGAGCGAGCCGAGCCAGCGCTCGAAGCGCGCGACCTCCGCCTGCAGCAGGCGCTCCGCGCGGCTCGCCTCGGCCTCACGACCCGAGGCGTTGCGCTCCGCGATCGACTGCACGTCGTCGACGTCGTGCAGGCTCGCGCCCCCCACCTCTCGGCACGCGGGCTCGATGTCACGCGGCACCGCGAGATCGATGAGAAGGAGCGGCCGGCCGCCGCGACGCTCCATCACCAGCTCCAGCTCCTCTCGCTCGACGATGTGATGAGGCGAGTTGGTCGAGGAGACGACGATGTCCGCGTCCTCCATCTGCGCCGGGAGCTCGTCGATCCGCACCGCGCGGCCGCCGAAGCGCTGCGCGAGGCCGATCGCGCGGTTGTAGTGACGGTTGGCGACGAAGATCGCCTTCACCCCGCGTGCCGACAGCGCCCGCGCGGTCAGCTCGGCGGTCTCCCCGGCGCCGACGAGGAGGACCGTTCGCGCCGCGAGGTCCCCGAGCGTGTGCTGCGCCAGCTCGACGGCGACCGAGGGGATCGAGAGCCCCTTCTCGCTTATGCCCGTCTCGTGGCGGGCGCGCTTTCCGGCCGCCAGGGCGCCCCGAAAGAGGCGATTGAGGATCGCACCGGTGGCGCCCTCGACCAGGGCGAGCTCGTAGGCGCGCTTCACCTGGCCCTGGATCTCCGCCTCCCCGAGGATCATCGAGTCCAGCCCGGCCGTGACCGAGAAGAGATGATTCGCCGCGGCACCCGAGCGGAGGGAGTAGAGACGGCCGAGAAGCTCGGTCGGCCGGATGCCGGCCTCGCGCGCGAGCACGCCGAGGGCGAGGCTCTCGGCCTCGACCGGCTCGGAGACGACCAGATACAGCTCCGTGCGGTTGCAGGTCGACAGCGCGGCGGCCTCGTGGATCTGTTCGGAGGCGACCAGCTCGCCCAGGACGCCGGCCGCACGGCCCTCAGGAAGCGCGAGCCGCTCCCGCAGGTCGAGAGGCGCTGTGTGGTGCGAGACCCCGAGCGCGAGCAGCTCGCTCATCGCTCCGCTCCGCCTCCCCGGCGCTCGTCGGCGAGGACCGCAAGCGAGCGCAGCTCGCGCTGGATCCGCTGCAGCTTCGCGGCCATGATCGCGACGTAGACGAGCACGAGGGCGAGGAAGACGAGGTACGCCCCCGCGACGTACTTCCCGGCCTCGTCGAGCGGAAGCGCCGGCATCACGAACTCACCCCCCTCACACCGCCCGATTTGCTTGCAAATCGGGCGCTGGTTGTGGGGTCGAGGGGCGCGACTCGCCTCCCGCCGGGACGGGGCGCGGCGATCCCTCGAGCGCGCGCCGCAGGCGCGAGAGCTGCGCCGAGGTGTCCTTCGCGACGAGCTCGAAGCGGACGAGCGTCAGCCACAACAGTCCGATCCCGAGCAGCGAGACACCGAAGGTGAGCCACATCGAGCCCGGCATCCCGCCCTCCGCGGTGGCGAACACTCGCGGGTGGAGGAGGCTCTCGGCGAGCCGCACGGCGAGGAAGTTGAGCGGCACGAAGGCGCCGGCGGTGATCGCGAACACCGACGCGTAGCGCGCCTGGCGGTCGCGATCCTCGATCGCGTAGCGCAGCGGGTAATAGGTCGCGTAGAGCAGGAACACGATCAGGAAGCTGACCAGCGTCGGTTCGTCCCATACCCACCACTTGCCCCACGAGGCGCGCGCCCAGATCGAGCCGGTCACCAGGACGGCGACCCCGAAGATCACCGAGATGTGGATCGAGACGTAGGAGCGCGCATCGTGGATCGGATCGTTGGTCCGCAGATGCCGGATCGCGTGCACCGCGGCGACCACGAAGCCGACGAGGGCGGCGATCGCGAGCGGGACGTGGAGGTAGAAGATCTTCTGGATGAAGCCCTGGTCGGCGTCGAGCGGCGCGTAGAAGAAGACGAGCGCGAAGCCCGCGACGACGGTCGCGACCGTGGCGGCAGACAGTGTGCGGAGGCCTCGCAAGTTGTTCAGTCCTCCAGGACGAAGTCGAAGACGCCGTATCCGACCAGGAGGAACACCACATCGTAGAGGCCGAGCACGGCCAGCCAGGTTGCAACCTCGTCGTACTCCGGGCCGCCCGCGGCGAGCAGTGGCTCGGCGGCGGCGGCGGCGGCGATCATCAGCGGCACGATCAGCGGCAGGAGCACGAGCGGGACCAGGAGGTCGCGGGCGCGCGACCCCGTGGCGAGCGAGGAGACCAGGGCGCCGGTCGCCGCGAGGCCGAGGTCCGCCAGCAACAGCACCAGCGCGAGCGGCGCGAGCGCGCTCCACTCGTCGAGGAAGAAGACCGCGAAGATCGGGACCGCGATCGCCTCGAGGATCACCAGGTAGACGACGAGCGCCGCGACCTTCGCGGCGAGGAGCGCGTTCGCGTCCACGGGCGCGAGCCGGATCGCGTCGAGCCCGCCCTGGTCGCGCTCGGCGACGAAGATCCGGTTGACGGCGAGGATCGCCGCGAACAGCACCGTCGCGAGCAGCACCCCGGCGGCGAGGCTTCCGTCGAGCGAGGTGCGGTCGAGGCCGAAGCGGAAGATCACGAAGGTCGTGACCGCGAACAGCACCATTCCCGGCACCGACTCGAGCGTGCGCAGCTCGACCCGCAGGTCCTTGACGAGGATCGCGCCCAGGGCCCTCACCGAAGCGCCCCCCGGTAGATCGCCCCGGCGTCGGATGCCGAGAGCCCCTCGGCGGGCCCCGAGTAGACCGCCCAACCCCCGTGCCCGAGCGCGAGCGCGCGCCCGCCCGCGGCGAGGCCGGCGCGGAAGTCGTGCGTGACCGTGACGCAGGTGCGCCCGGCGCCGGCGGTGATCAGCGGCGCGATCAGCTCGCTCGCCTCCGGGTCGAGGTGGGCGCTCGGCTCGTCGAGCAGCAGCAGCTCGGGCTCGTGCAGGACCGCCCTGCAGACCGCGGCCCGCTGCGCCATCCCCGCGGAGAGATTGCGGGTCAGCTCCCCGGCGCGGTGGCTCATTCCGACCCGCTCGAGCAGCTCGTCGATCCGGCGCTCCGGAGCCTCGATGCCGTACAGGGTCGCGTGGAAGCGGAGGTTCTCGCTCACGGTGAGGTCGCGGTAGAGCAGCGGTTCGTGTCCGACGTACCCGATCCGCCCCCGCGCCCGCCACGCCTCGCACGGAAGCCGCGCCCCGAGCACGGCGACATCGCCGCCGCTAGGCCGCAACAGCGTCGCGAGGACGCGCAGGAGCGTGGTCTTCCCGGACCCGTTCGGGCCGATCACGACGAGGCTTTCCCCGTGGGCCAGCTCGAGGCTCACGTCCTGAAGCGCGATCCGCTCCCCGAACTCGCGCCACAGGCCCGCGAGCCGGATCGCCGGTGGCTCCCGCCTGTGCTGTGCGTCGTGGACCTCGGCGACACCGCTGTCGCCCTTCGTGCTTGTGGCCACTGCGAACCGAATCTACCCCTTAGGACGTATTAAGGAGGGTGTCTACCTTCAGTTGCATGAGCACGAACCAAGGGGCGGGTCGGCGGCGAGGAGTGCGGCTGGTTGTCATCGTCCTGGTGGCCGGAGGCTTGGCGGCCGCCGCCGGCGGGATGCTCGGGGCGCAGGAGCCGGGCGCCGCCGAGGAGCGGGGCGTGAGCGTCACCACGCCCACGCCGGTGGGAGATGCGCGCGAGGCGCCCGATCGTGAGCCGCCCGCCCGCGAGTCGCGGGATCGCTCCACCGCCGCCCCGGATTCCGACAAGCCGCGGATCGAGTGGAGGAGCTCGCAGGCCGTCGGGTTGCCGCACGCCGGCAACCTCGAGCGTGGCGTGAAGCTTCCCTTCGGTGGCGTGAACTACTTCACCTGGGACCCGATCCAGAAGGAGTCGCCGAATCGCGGCTGGCGGCGGTGGGGCACCGACCGCCTGGTGAGGACGACGCTGCAGGTGGTTCGCGACTTCGCCGCCGCCCACCCGCGCGCGCCGCGGATCGGGATCGGCGATCTGAGCAGGCCGCGCGGCGGCGACTTCGGGCCCCGCTATGGCCTGCCCGGGCACGCGTCGCATCAGAACGGCCTCGACGTGGACCTCTACTACCCGCGCCTCGACCGCCGGGAGCGAGCCCCCCTGGGGCCGGACCAGCTCGACCACTCGCTCTCCCAGGATCTCGTCGACCGCTTCGTCCGCGCGGGGGCCGAGAGCGTCTTCGTCGGCCCGAATACGGATCTAGGCGGCCCACCCGGAGTCGTCGTCCCGCTCGTCAACCACGACAACCATCTCCACGTCCGCCTGCCGGGATGACTTCCGGTGCGACTTCCAAGCTAAGCTCCGGCCAGGGATGGGCAGGGTGACGAAGCGCTACGTAGCCGTTTGCATCGCCACGGCGCTGGCCGCGGCGTTTGCGGCGCCTGCCCCTGCGTCCGCCTCGGTTTCGATCACGATCCAAGACGACAACACCTTCAACCCCCGCAACGCGACGCAGGACCTCGGCGCCGGGAGCTTCGACTGGGTGTGGGGCCCCGGCGGCGTCGGAACGATCGAGGAGCACAACGTGGTCCAGGACGACGAGCTCTTCAGCTCGGGTGAGCCCGTGCTCAGCCGGCCGTCCGGGTTCAGCGTCACCGCCTCGGCAGGCACCTATCCCTACTACTGCGAGATCCACGTCGGGATGCTGGGCGAGGTGAGCGTCCGGCCCCTCGCCGCGGACGCCACGTCGGGCGGGGGCGTCCGCGTCACCTGGGCGGACGCGAGCACCACGACCGGCACCCGCTACGACGTCCGCTACAGGGCCGGCAAGAAGTGGAAGCCGTGGAAGAAGAAGACTTCGAAGGTGGCGGGGACCTTCGGGCGCAACGGCAAGCCCGTGAAGCTGCGAAAGAAGGCCAAGCTCCAGGCCCGCTCGAGGGCGGGAAGCGCCCGCAGCGACTGGTCGCCGACCCTCGTCCTTGAGCGCTGAGCGCTCAGCGGCCCTTGCGCAGCGTGCGCGCCGTCGCCCTCAGCAACGGCACCGCCCCCTCGCGCAGGGCCCGTAGCCGCGCGCCGTTTCGCCCGTAGACGAGGCGCGCGGACGCCCGCACCGCGTCGCCGAGCGTGCGGTCGTACGGCTGCCACCAGAAGTCGCGCGTCAGCCCCGGCTCCCACGCGACGAGCTTGATGTTCACGCATTCGTAGAAGCCGAACTTGGAGTGCGAGCGGCCGAGCCCGGACTCCTTCACACCGCCCCACGAGCACTGGCACGCGCCGTGGGAGTAGGAGTGGTCGTTCACCCACACCATCCCCGACTCGATCCGCCGCGCCATCCGCTCGCCCTTGGCCCGATCCTTCGTCCAGATCGAGGAGCCGAGGCCGAACCGGGAGTCGTTCGCCATCTCGAGCGCCTGCTCCTCGCTCTCCACGGTGACGATCGGGAGGACCGGCCCGAAGATCTCCTCGCGCATGATCCGCATCTCGTGAGTGACGCCGGTGAGCACCGTTGGGGCGATGAACGGGCCGGAGAATCCCGGCACCTCGCGCGCCCCCCCGGTGAGGCGCTCGGCGCCGTTCGCGATCGCGTCCTCGATCAGGTTCTCGACGACGTCCGCCTGCTCCGCGGAGGCCATCGGGCCGATCTCGGTCTCCCACTGCATCGGGTCGCCGACCGTTAGCCGCTCGGTCTCGCGGACGACGCCCTCGACGAAGCGGTCAGCGACCTCACGCACGACGTAGGTGCGCTCGATCCCCGAGCACGTCTGGCCCGCGTTCGCGAACCCGCCCCACACCGCGCCGGAGACGGCGTTGGCGAGGTCGGCGTCCGCGCACACGATCTGCGGGTCCTTGCCGCCGAGCTCGAGAACCGAGCCCTTGAGCAGCTTCGCGCAAGCCTCGCCCACCCGGCGCCCGATCTCGACCGAGCCCGTGAAGAAGATCTTCCCCGCCGAGGACTCCGCGAGCGCCCCGCCGACGCTGCCGCCGCCGTGAACCGTGCGCACGAGGCCCTCGGGCAGCCCCGCCTTCTCGAACGTCTCCCGGATCCGTTCGCCGAGCAGCGGGGTGAGGCTCGCCGGCTTCAGCACGACGCCGTTCCCGGCCATCAGCGCGATCGCGACCTCGCCGAATGGGATCGACCAGGGATAGTTCCACGGCGCGATCACGCCGACGACGCCGATCGGCTCGTAGCTGAAGAAGCTCTTCTTCGTCTTCAGGAACAGCTGCGAGTACGGGATCCGCTCGTCGGCGAGGATCTTCGGCCCGTTGTCGGCGCACCAGTGCAGGAGGTCGACGGTCGGGAGCAGCTCCATCGTGTAGCTCTCCACACGCGGCTTGCCCTGCTCGAGCGTCAGCAGCTCGGCGATCTCGTCGAGGTCGGCGAGCAGCGCATCGGCCGCCTCGCGCATGTAGCGCGCCCGGTCCTCCAGCGACAGCTCGCCCCAGAACGGCTGCACCTCGGCGACCTCGGCGACCACCGCCTGGACCAGATCGGGGGTGATCGTCCCCACCGAGCCGACCACCTCGCCGGTCGCCGGGTTGAGCGACTCCAGCGTGCCGGTCGCCTTGGTCTCCTCGCGCGTGGCAGTCGTCGCTTCCACTGATTCCTCCTCATCGGCGCGTGGTGGACGGATCTCCGATTGTATGGCCGCGAGGCGATCGATCTGGCCCTGAGGGAGCTCGTGCGGCGGCGCCGGCAATTGAGCACCCTGGACCTGAAGGGGCGGTTCCCGGACTTCCCGACGATTGAGGAGCTGCGCGACGAAGAGGGCCGGGATTGGTCGTCGTAGACACGAGCGTCTGGATCAACCTCTACCGCGGGATCGAGTCACCCGCGGTCGCCACGTATGAGGCCCTCCTTGCCGGCGATGCGGGCGAAGGCTCCGATCCTCCACGCGGACTCCGACTTCGATCGGCTCGCCTCGTGCACGGCGCTGCGAGTCTTCAGCTGACGAGGAGGGCCCTCCCGGTTACCCGTCGCCGAGGCGGCGGCGGATCTCCTCGAGGCGCCGGCCCAGCTCGGCCTCGAACCCGCGGTCGGTGGGCTCGTAGAAGCGCTCGGACTCCAGTCCCTCGGGGGCGAGCCGCTGGCTGCCGATGCCGCCGGGCTGATCGTGCGAGTACTCGTAGCCGACCCCCCGGCCGAGCTCGCGGGCACCGGGGTAATGGGCGTCCTGGAGGTAGGGCGGCGGGGGTTGCGCCCCGTGCTCGCGAACGTGCCCGACGGCCCTCGAGATCCCGCGGTAGGAGGCGTTGGACTTCGGCGCCAGGGCGAGGTACGCCGCCGCCTGGCCGAGGTTGAGCGTGCACTCGGGGAGGCCGACCCTGTCGACGGCGTCGGCCGCGGCGTTCGCGACGACGAGCGCCATCGGGTCCGCGTTGCCGATGTCCTCGGAGGCGAAAATCACCATCCGCCGGGCGATGAAGCGCGGGTCCTCGCCGCCCTCCAGCATCACCGCGAGGTAGTACAGCGACGCGTCGGGGTCGGAGCCGCGCGTCGCCTTGATCCAGGCGGAGATGTAGTCGTAGTGGCGGTCGCCCTCGCGGTCGTAGAGCAGCGCCTTGCGCTGCAGCGCGTCCTCGACCGCCGCCACGTCGACGGCGCCGCCCCCCTCGCGCGCTGCCTCCACCGCGCGCTCGAGCCCCGCGAGCGCCACCCTCGCGTCGCCGCCCGAGCGGCTCGCGAGCAGCTCGACCGCGTCGTCGCTCACCGCAGGGGCGTCCGGAATCCCCCGCTCGTCGCTCAGCGCGCGACGGATAACGCGTTCGATCCCCTCCTCGCCGAGCGGCCGGAACTCGTAGATCTGACAGCGCGAGAGCAGCGCCGAGATGACCTCGAAGTAGGGGTTCTCGGTCGTCGCGCCGACCAGCGTGATCAGGTCCTCCTCGACGGCCGGCAGCAGCGCGTCCTGCTGCGCCTTGTTGAAGCGGTGGATCTCGTCGAGGAAGAAGATCGTCGGCCGCCCGCTCGCACGGCGCCGCTCGTCGGCGCCCGCGATGACCGCGCGCACCTCGGCCCGGCCGGCGTTCACCGCCGAGGCCTCCTCGTAGGAGCCGCGTGCGCGCGCGGCGATGATCCGCGCCAGGGTCGTCTTCCCGGAGCCCGGGGGGCCGTAGAAGACGGCGCTGTGCGGCTCGCCGGACTCGATCGCCGTGCGAAGCGCCGAGCCGGGGGCGAGGAGGTGCTCCTGGCCGACCAGCTCGTCGAGGTCGAGGGGGCGCATCCGGACCGCGAGCGGGGCCTCGGCCCGCGGGACGCTCGTGCGCTGCTGCCTCGCCTCGCCGGTGTCGAACAGCCGCTCCATTTGCCGAACCAGTATGAAGCCGGCCGTGGAAGCCCTCGAGCTCACGGCGCTCGTCGTGTGGGCCTTCGCCGTCGGGCTCCTGGGCGGCGTCGTCGGACTGGTGCTGGGAAACCTGCGCCTGCCTCTCGTCGTCCTGCTCGCCTCCTCGCCGGCCGCCGGCGCGGGGGCCAACGTCGCGGTCAGCGGCGCTGCGGCGGTTGCCTCTGCCGCCACGCACGCTCGCGGCGGGCGGGTGAACTGGCGCCTGTTCGCGTGGATGGCGCCGCCGTCTCTCGCCGGCGGGATCGTCGGGGGCGTCGCCTCGGGGCTGCTCCCGGACCGGCTCCTGCTCGCCGCGATCGGCCTGGTGGTCCTGTACGGCGCGGTGGAGGTGCTTCGCTACCGTCGCCCGACCGAGACGCAGGAGCCGGGCGCAGCGCGGACCCACATGACCAGCGCCGCGGTCGTCGGGTTCGCGGTCGGCGTGCTCGGTGGCTTCGTCGGCCTCATCCTCGGCTCGCTGCGGCTCCCGGCGATGGTCAAGTGGGTCGGGGTCGGGCCCTACGGCGCCGTGGGCACGAACGCCGCCGTCGGGGTCGTTGTCGGGGTCGGGGGCCTCGTCGGGCACCTGCCGAGCGGGATCGACTGGGACCTGTTCGCGGTCGCCGCCGCGGGGGCGGTCCCCGGCTCATACCTCGGCGCGAGGCTCACGGGCCGGCTCAGCGAGGAGGTGCTGCTTCGCGCGATGGCGGCGATCCTCGTCGTCACCGGGCTGGCGATGCTCGTCCAGGCAATCCTCGGGTGAGGGGTAACCTGGTCCGATGAGCGAGGAGGTCGCGCTCGCACCGCAGGCCGAGTTGGGGGCGGAGGCCGTCGGCCTCCTCCAGCGCCTGATCCGGATCGACACCTCGAACCCGCCCGGGAACGAAACCGAGGCCCAGGACCTGCTCCGCGACCTGCTCGCCGACGCGGGCTTTGAGTGCGAGCTCGCCGCCCGAGAGCCCGGACGTCCCAACCTGGTCGCGCGGCTGCGCGGCGCGTCGCCGGGGCCTGTGCTCTGCCTCCTGAGCCACGTCGACACGGTCCCCGCCGATCCGGGCGACTGGAGCGGGGATCCGTGGTCCGGCGAGCTCCGCGAGGGCGAGGTGTGGGGCCGCGGCGCGCTCGACATGAAGGGCCAGGTCGCCGCCGAGGTCGCCGCCGCGA
Source organism: Solirubrobacterales bacterium (assembly GCA_050697095.1). GTDB lineage: Bacteria > Actinomycetota > Thermoleophilia > Solirubrobacterales > 70-9 > DASPWW01. The sequence goes on along the minus strand of JBOGZH010000022.1, from coordinate 1,375 downwards.
TCTCGCTGGCGCGCGGGGGATGGCGGCCCGCAAGGGGCGATCTGCTGGTCGTGGTCACAGCCGACGAGGAGCGCGGCGCCACCCTCGGCGCGCGGTGGCTGTGCGGGGAGCGCCCGGAGCTCGTGCGCAGCGACCTCGTCGTCAACGAGGGCGGCGGGGGCGCGATCGACTTCGGCGGGAGGCGCTTCTACACCGTCGCGCTCGGCGAGAAGGGGGTGAGCCGGCTCCGCCTCCACACCCACGGGCGGGCGGGCCACGCCTCGCTGCCGCGGATCGGGGAGAACGCGCTGCTGAAGATGGCGCCCCTGCTCGAGCGGATGGAGCGCCAGCCGCCCGCGGATCCCACCTCCGAGCCGCTGGAGTTCCTCTCCACGCTGCTCGACGAGGACCTGAGCGGGGCGAGCGACGACGAGGTGGCCGGGGCGGTCGAGCGCGTGCGCGCCGAGGACCCCGCGGCGGCCGCCTTCCTCGCCGAGCCGATGCTCGGCATCACCCTCTCACCAGTGATCATCGAGGGCGGGGTGAAGGAGAACGTGATCCCGGCGCACTGCGAGGTGCTGGTCGACTGCCGCGTGCCGCCGGACCTCGGCGAGGACCACGTCCGGCGCCGGCTCGCCGAGGTGCTCGGCGAGGGAGACTGGGAGGTCGAGATCCCGGAGTGCATCGTCGGGAACCGTTCCCGGCTCGAGGGCCCGCTCGCCGACGCGATCGCAGGCTGGATCTCCGAGGTCGATCCGGGTGCCACTCCGGTGCCGATCACGATGCCCGGGTTCAGCGACAGCCACTGGTTCCGGAAGGAGTTCGACGCGACCGTGTACGGCTTCTGGCCCCACAACGCGATGACCCTGGCCGAGGCGGCGCCCCTGGTCCACGGGGCCGACGAGCGGGTCGTTGCTTCCGACGTCGAGCTCGCGACGCGCTTCTTCTTCGACCTCCCGCCCCGGGTGCTCGGATGAGCGAGGCGGCGACACCGGAGATCGCCGACCCCGCCGTTTCCGGCAACGGCGCCTCCCCGCGCCTCCGCCTCGGCGGGATGGCGCTTCGCAACGGCCTCCTGATCCACGGCCCGACGTCGTGGGCGATCGCCGCGCGGGCGCCGGACGGGGAGCTGGTGGTGGCGTCAGGACGCAAGCCGACCTTCGCGCCGCGCGTCGCCGCCGTGCCTCTGATTCGTGGCCCCCTGAAGCTGCTGGAGGGATTCGCCGTCGTGCCCCTCGCCCGCCGCGAGTTGCCCGCCGCCCGGCTCCCGCTCGAGGACCCCCGCGTGCTCGCGACCGCGGGCCTGGTCACGCTGCTCAGCGGGGCGCTGCGGCGCGGGCGGGAGGCAACGCTGGTGCGCGAGAGCGTCGCCGCGCTGCTGGGCGCCATCCCGGCG
>JBOGZH010000021.1:0-13432 GCA_050697095.1 Solirubrobacterales bacterium | reverse complement strand
GTGTTCGATCAGCAGCGCGGGTCGGGGTCAGGCACACTTCGCGCGTGACGAATCCGGATCAGAGCCCCCGGGGGCCGAAGCGCCGCCGGGAGGCCGCCCCACCGCCCCATCGGCGCGCGCACACGAGCGCCCACGACCTGGAGCGCTATGCGGGGCTGTTCGCGAAGCGCACCCTGGTGATGCGCTCCTCGGCGATGCGGGACCTGATGGCGATCACGGCTCGCCCCGAGGTGATCTCGCTCGCCGGTGGGCTCCCCGACACCTCGACCTTCCCCCCCGAGTCCTTCGCCGCCCAAATGACGCGGATCGCGCAGGAGTCCTCGGCGCAGGCGCTTCAGTACGGGCCGACCGAGGGGTTCGACCGGACCAAGGAATGCATCCGCCGGATCATGGCCGCGGAGGAGATGGAGCCGGACCCCGAGGACATCATCGTCACGACCGGCGGCCAGCAGGCGATCGATCTGGTGTGCAAGACCCTCGTCGACCCCGGCGACCCGGTGATCTGCGAGGGCCCGACCTACCCGGGCGCGGTGCCCGTGTTGTCCTCGTACGAGGCCGACACGCATCAGATCGAGATGGACGCCGACGGGATGCGGATCGACGAGCTCGAGGCGCGGCTCGACCGCCTCGAGCTCGAAGGGCGCCGTCCGAAGTTCATCTATTCCGTCCCGAGCTTCCAGAACCCCGCCGGCGTCACGCTGTCCGCGGAGCGGCGCCGGCGGCTCGTCGCGCTCGCGCGGGAGCGCGAGGTGCTCGTGGTCGAGGACAACCCGTACGGGCTGCTGCGCTTCGAAGGCGACCCGCTGCCGCCGCTCTACCAGCTCGACGGCGGCGATTACGTCCTCTACATCGGGACCTTCTCGAAGATCCTCTCGCCGGGGATCCGGCTCGGATGGTGCGTCGCACCCCCGCCGGTGATGGAGAAGATCGTGCTCGGCAAGCAGGCCGCCGACCTCTGCACCTCGACCCTCAGCCAGTACTTCGTGATCGAGTACTTCGCCGAGGGCCGGTGGCGGGAGTACGTCGACAGCCTGGTCGGGATCTACCGCTCCCGTCGCGACGCGATGCTGGAGGCGCTCGAGCGCTACTTTCCCTCGCAGGCGCGGTGGACCCGGCCGGCGGGTGGCCTGTTCGTGTGGGCGACGCTCCCCGACTACATCGACACCGGCGACCTGCTCGCGAAGGCGCTCCGCGACAACGTGGCGTTCGTGCCCGGCGCCGCGGCCTTCGTCGACGGGCCGGGGTCGAGCTCGATGCGGCTCAACTTCTCCGGATCGGACGAGGGCGCGATCCGCGAGGGGATCCGCCGGATCGGCAAGGTCGTGTGGGAGCAGGTGGCGCTGTACGAGACGATCACCGGCGAGCATCCGCTCCCGGTCGAGGAGACCGACACGGCGGAGATGGACCGGGTGGGGGACGTCGTGCCGCTCCCCCGCCGTGAGCCGGGCGGCGAGGCGGAGCGCCGATGAAGATCGCCGTGCTCGCGGGCGGCCGCTCGCTGGAGCGGGGCGTGTCGCTTCGCTCCGGCGCGCGGGTGGAGGACGCGCTGCGCTCGCTCGGCCACGACGTCGTCGAGGTCGACCCCGGCGCCGACCTCGTCGCGCGACTGAAGGAGGAGCGACCCGAGGTCGCGTTCATCGCCCTGCACGGCCGGGGGGGCGAGGACGGGACCGTGCAGGAGCTGCTCGAGATCGTCGAGATTCCCTACACCGGGCCGGGCGTCACCGCGTGCATGCGGTGCATGGACAAGGTGATGGCGAAGCAGGAGATGCGCGCCGCCGGGATCCCGACGCCCGATTGGGTGGCCTTCAACGCGACCGCGTTCCGGGAGCTGGGGGCTGCCGACTCGCTCGAGGAGATCGAGGAGCGACTCGGGTTCCCGCTCGTCGTCAAGCCTGCCCGCCAGGGCTCCTCGCTCGGAGTCGAGTTCGCGCCCTCGCGCGCACAGGTGCCGGAGGCGCTCGTCGCCGCGTTCAGCTACGACGACCGGGTGCTGCTGGAGCGCTACGTGAAGGGGCGCGAGCTCGCGGTCGGGATCCTCGCCGGAGAGCCGCTCCCGATCGTCGAGGCGATCCCCAAGCAGGAGGACTTCTTCAACTTCGAGGCCCGATACGAGATCGGGCGCACCGACTACATGTGCCCGGCGGAGCTGCGCGCCGGGGAGGCCACGGCCGTCCACGACGCCGCGCGGCGGACGTGGGAGGCGCTCGGCTGCCAGGGCTTCGCGCGGGTGGACGTGATGCTCGGCGGCGAGCAGGGATCCGAGGAGACGAGCGGTCCCCAGGTGCTCGAGGTGAACGCGATTCCCGGCCTCACCGACACCTCGCTCTTCCCCCAGGCCGCCGAGGCCGCGGGGCTGTCGTTCGAGGAGCTGTGCGGGCGGATCGTGGAGCTTGCGCTGGAGCGCTCTACGCCCGCAGCCCGCAGCGCTCCGTGAGCGGGCCGGGGGCGGCTACCGGCGCAGCGCGAGCCGGCGGGCCGGAAGCGGCGCGTCGGTCGCCGTGAGGAGATCGACCTGGAACCAGGCGACCCGGGCCTCCTCGTCGATCCCCCAGTCGTCGGCGAGCCGATCGAGCAGGTACGAGCGCCAGCCGATCGGCGGCGCGGCGGTGTCGTCGAAGCAGAAGTAGTCGATGTCGCGCGAGCTGAGCGGCAGCCGGAAGCCGTCGCCCTCGCCGCTCACCTCGACCCGGACCAGACCGGGCTCGAGCTTCGGCTCGATCCGCACCCGGCCGCCGTCACCGCGGATGCAGCTCGCGGCCGTCGCCTTGGCGAGCAGCCCAACCGTCAGCCTCGCGCCCGGGTCGACCTCGACCAGCGCGAGCTCGAGCGCATCGCGCACCCGCCCCGGGGCGTCGTGGTCGGCACTCAGCTCGAACTCGAAAACCCCGGGCTCCACCCTGTATCTCGCATCTCGGTTCCTTCCGCGATCACGATGACAGCCACAAGAACACCGCCGGAGCGAAAAAGTCGCTGTCGCGAGGAGAAACTCGGAGCGCTTGCTACTGCTCGCCGCCGCCGGCGAAGTCCTCGGGGCTGACCTCGTCGAGGAAGTCCTTGAACTTCTCCACGACCTCTTCGGTGTCCTCGACCTCGTGCTCGAACTCGATCGACGACTCCTCGATCACGTCGTCGGCGGCGAAGATCGGGGCAGACGTGCGCACGGCGAGCGCGAGCGCGTCCGAGGGGCGCGAGTCGATCTCCATCTCGGAGCCGTTGACCGAGATCGTGATCGAGGCGTAGAAGGTGTTATCGCGAAGCTCGGTGACCGAGACCCGCTCGCACTTCGCCTCGAGCTGCTCGAGCATGTCGTTCAGAAGGTCGTGGGTCATGGGACGCGGGGTCGATGCGCCCTGGAGCTTCATCAGGATCGCCGCCGCCTCCGGGTGGCCGATCCAGATCGGCAGGAATCGGTTGCCGTCCACGGTCTTCAGGAGGACGATCGGCTGCTTGCCCACCATGTCGAAGCTCACTCCGTAGATCTGCATCTGCTGCACGAATTTCGCTCCCGGCCTCGCTCTGCGGCCATTATAGGTACGAGGGTCACAGTGGCCGGGAGCTCGGCCTGGGACAATCACGCGCGATGTCTGACTCCCGTCAGCAGGTCTGGATCGACGCCCCGGTCGAGGTCGTCTGGGACCTCGTCGCGGACATCAACCGCCATCCCGAATGGTGGCCGAGGGTCGTCGACGTCGAGTGCGAGGGTCTCGAGGAGGGCTGCACCTACAGGGAGGTGGTCCAGTCTCCGGTGGGTAAGGAGGAGATGGAGCTGGAGGTGGAGCGGCTCGAGGACTGCGAGGAGCTGGCGATCCGCTGCGTCAACACCGGGACCTTCGTCCAGTTCGCGCTCACGGAGGCCCAGGGGGGGACGTTTGTGCACGGGAGGATGGGGATGGACCCGCAGGGCGTCGTCTACCGCATGGTCGACACGATCGTGGGGCAGCGCTACTTCCGCGCCTGGCTCGGGGATTCGCTCGAATCGATGAGGAAGGTCGCCGCCGAGCGGGCTCACACCGCGACCGAAACCTGAGCGGGCCGCCCGGCGAATTCGACGCCGCCTGAACGGCGCGGGGAGCTGCCGCGAATCAGTCCTTGCGTTGAGCTCCCGGATCCTTGACGGCCTCGACACCCTCCTTGGCCTTGTCGGCGAGGCTGCCTTCGCCCGAGGCGACGTCCTTGAGCTCCCCGGCGTCCTCCTTCAGCGCCTCGGTGCCGCCGCGCTTCTGAACCACGTTCTTGACCTTGTCCGCGATGTCCTTGATGTTCACTGGCTCCTCCTTCCGCGCCAGGCCCGCCGCAGCGAACCTGTCGATCCGGGTCAACCTTAGCGCCAAATCGTTGTCCGGTATGCCGTTCTCGAGGTGTTAGCCTGGCGGCACGGGGTCGCGAGCGATCACCAGGGATGTGAGACACCCGGGGCGCAGGGAAAAGAGGCTGCGTGCCAGACCATCGCCCGTCGCCACGGGGTTGGTTGCGTGCCTGATCTCGGCAGTGATCCTCGTGACGGGGAGCGGGGCTGCCTGGGCCAAGCCGAACCTGCCGCAGATCGACCTCGCCAACGCCGGCCGCTGCGACTTCATCGCCAGCCCCGGAAACCGGCTCTGCCTGCTGCCGTTCCCGAACGACTACTACACGGTCAAGGACAGGAGCACGGCGACCGGGCGCCGCGTGAACATGCAGACCGCAGCGATGCCGGCGAACGCCGACGGCACACACATCGACGCCGAGCCCTACAACCTCAACGACGGCTTCAGCCCGGGACAGCCGATCGTGCTGCGGGTGCCAGGGCTCGACAGCGTCGAGGACATGCGGGCGACCGGCGCCGCGCCGATCAACCACATCGGCCGCTTCAAGAGGCGCCGCCAGCCAATCGTCCTGATCGACGCCGAGACCGGGAGGCGGGCCCCGATCTGGTCGGAGATCGACTCCAACGCAACCGATCCCGAGAGCGTCGCGGTCGAGATTCACCCCGCGAAGAACCTCAAGGCCAAGCACCGCTACATCGTCGCGCTGCGCAACCTGAGGACGGCCGCGGGCGAGAGGATTCCCGCCCCGGCGGCGTTCCGCTACTACCGTGACGATGTCGCCTCGGATCAAGGGGCAATCGAGAAGCGCCGCGATCACTACGAGCGCATCTTCAAGGCCCTGAAGCGCGCAGGGATCGGCCGCGGAGGCCTCTACCTCGCGTGGGACTTCACCGTCGCCAGCGACCGCAACATCGGCGGGCGCCTGCTGCACCTGCGCGACGAGGCCTTCGCGGAGCTCGGGGATACGAACCTGAAGAACAAGCGAGTCCAGGGGCGCTCGCCGGCGTTCCAGGTCGACGAGGTGAACGAGTTCACGCCGGCCGACAACCCGGAGGTGATCCGCGAGGTGATCGGGGCCGTCGCGGTGCCGTGCTACCTGGCGCCGGACTGCGCGCCGGGCGGGCGCTTCCAGCTCGACGGCAAGGGGCTCCCCACCCGACACGGCACCTGGGAGGCGGACTTCCGCTGCATCGTCCCGCGTCGCGCGGCGCTCGGCGGGCCGGGATCCGCTCGCGCGGCGATCTACGGGCACGGCCTGTTCGGGAGCGACGCCGAGATCCGCTCGGACCTGATCTCGGGGTTCGCGAACGAGCACGCTTTCGTGATCTGCGCCACCGACGAGATCGGGATGTCCTCGAACGACCTCCCCAACACCGCCGGAATCCTGGTTGACCTCTCGCGCTTCCCCGAGCTCACCGATCGTGTCCAGCAGGGGCTGCTGAACGAGCTCTATCTCGGGCGCGCGCTGATCCATCCTAGTGGCTTCAGCGCCCACCCCGCGTTCCACGTCGACGGGACGGCCGCCACCCCGTCGGTGATCGACACCAGCCGCCTGTACTACGAGGGCAACAGCCAGGGCGGGATCCTCGGAGGTGCGCTGACCGCGGTCGCCCCCGACTTCACCCGCGCGGTGCTCGGGGTGCCGGGGATGCGCTACTCGCTGCTGCTGCCCCGGGCGACCCCGTTCGATCAGTTCGCCGCGGTGCTGTACCCCAATTACCCCGACCAGCTCGCGCGGCCGCTGATGCTCTCGCTGACCCAGATGCTGTGGGATCGCAGCGACCCGAACGGCTACGCGCACCGGATGACGCGCCGTCCATTCCGGAACACCCCGAAGCACAAGGTGCTGATGGCGGTCGCATTCGGCGACCACCAGGTGACGAACTTCGCCGCGGACGTGCAGGCACGGACGATCGGCGCCTCCACTCACGTGCCGATCCTCGACCCTGGGCGGTGGCCGGGCGTGGACGTGCTGTGGAACGTCCCGGCGATCAAGAAGTACCCGTTCAAGGGCTCGGCGATCGTGTACTCGGACATCGGACCGGTGCGGCCGGACCCGACCGACCCCGGCGAGACGATCGGCACCCCGCCACCGCCGCTCGAGAACCTCCCCAACCGCGAGGGCGAGGACCCGCACGGCGCCCCGCGTGGGGTGCCGGCGGCGCTCGAGATGGCGAACCAGTTCCTCGCCCCGGGGGGCCGGATCTCGAACGTGTGTGGAAAGGCGCCGTGCTACGCGGGCGGCTTCACCGGCCGCTAGTGGGGCCTCTCACAACGTTTGACCGGAAATGACGGCCCCAGATCGCCGCCATGCAGCGTCCTCCGTCGCCCGAATAGCGCTGCTATTCGGGCTTCCTGCGTCCTTGCCTGGCGGCGCCTGGACCTTGTCATTTCCTGGTCAACGTTATGAGACACCCCACTAGCCGCGCTTCGCCTTCGTGCACGGCGCGAGCTCGCGCTCGACCAACTCGTTGTGGCACTACGTGGTCGCTCTCGCCTGAGACCCCGCGGCGAGATGGGCGATCGTGGACTCGAACCACGGACCTCCGCCTTATCAGAGCGGCGCTCTAACCGACTGAGCTAATCGCCCGGACGCCCGATTGTAGTCGGGCCGCGAGGGTTCGCCGACGCGACTCAGCGGCGACGGCGGAGGCGCCGAGCGAACGACCGAAGCTCGGCGACGTCGTCGAACGCCAGCTCGACCTTGACTCCGTTGCGGGCGGCCCGGACCCGCGCGTCGTGGCCGAGCGCGCGCTCCAGCTCCTCCTCGGCCTGCGCGAGGGCCGCGTCGCGATCGGCGTCGCGACGCGAGCGGCCCTTCACTCCGCGCCCCGCGACGCCATCCTTCGCCCTGCGCTCCGTCTCGCGCACCGACCACCCGCCCCATGCCGCGTCGCGGGCCAGGTGGCGTCGGGCGTCGACTCCGTTCGCCTGGAGGATCGCGCGCCCGTGCCCCTCGCTCAGCTCGCCCGACCTGAGCAGGTCGAGCGCGTCGTCGGGCAGATCGAGCAGCCGGATCAGGTTGGAGACCGCGGCGCGGCTGCGGCCGAGCCGGCGCGCGAGCTCCTCCTTGCTGAGCCCCAGGTCCTCGACCAGGGTCGCGCAGGCGCGCGCCTCGTCGACCGGGTTGAGGTCCTCCCGCGCCATGTTCTCGATCAGGGCCACCTGGAGGCGCTCGGCGTCCTGCTGGTCGCGAACCAGCGCGGGCACCTCCTCCAGCCCGGCCTCCCGCGCGGCACGCCACCGCCGCTCGCCCGCGACCAGCTCGTAGGTGCCGTCCGCCAGCGGGCGGACGATCAGCGGTTGCACGATTCCCGCTGCCGCGACCGACTCCGCGAGATCGCTGATCGATCCCTGATCGATCCTGCTCCGCGGCTGGTCGGGGTTGGGGCGGATCAGCTCCACGGGGATGTCGCGCAGCTCCGGCGCAGGCGCCTCGGCCGCCGACTCGGGGAGGATCGCCGCCAGGCCGCGGCCCATGCCGCGCTTAGCCACGTTCTGTCACCTCTCGCGCGAGCTCGAGGTAGGCCTCGGAGCCGGACGAGCCGGGGGCGTGGTTGAGCAGCGGCTCGCCGTGGCTGGGTGCCTCCGCGACGCGAACGCTGCGCGGGATCACGGTGCGAAACACGAGCTCGGGGAAGTGCTCGCGCAGCTCGCGCTCGACGTCGCGGGCGAGTCGCGTGCGCTCGTCGGCCATCGTCAACAGCAGGCCGCTGATGACGAGCCTCGGGTTCAGCTCGCGGCGGATCAGCCCCACCGTGTCCATGAACTGCACCAGGCCCTCGAGCGCCAGGTACTCGGCCTGAACGGGGACGATGACGCGATCCGCGGCGACGAGGGCGTTGACCGTCACCGGGCCGAACGAGGGCGGGCAGTCGAGCAGCGTTGAGGCAAAGCGCTCGCGCACCGGGCCGAGCATGTCGCGCAGGCGCGTCTCCGATCCCTCGATCCGCGGCAGCTCCACCGTGGCGCCGGCGAGGTCGCGGTGCGCGGGGACCATCCACAGGTTGTCAGGGCCGGCCGGCCGCGCCGCCTCGGCGACGGAGACATCCCCGATCAGGCAGCTGTAGGAGTTCGGCTCCAGGTCGCGCGCGAGGCCGAGCGCCGCGGTCGCGTTGCACTGCTGGTCGAGATCGACGAGCAGGGTCTGGTGGCCCGCGGCGGCGACGCAGGCGGCCGTGTTGACGGCCGTCGTCGTCTTCCCGACCCCTCCCTTCTGATTAGCGATCGCATAAACACTCCCCATCAGTGCCTGACCTTACCCGCCGAGGGGGCGGTTCTTTGCGACCCCGGCGCGACGGGGCAGGTCAGCGGGGGTCGGCCCGACCTTGCGGATCAGGTGCAGATGCCGGTGGCGGCTGCCGGCGTAGGGCCCCACCCAGCGGACCTCGACGGGCTGCATCGCCAGTCGCTCCGCCGCGCGCGCGAGCTCGGCCTCCTCCTCGGAATCCCGGCGGCCCTTCCACGCGACCAGCACGCCGCCGGCGACGAGCAGCGGCGAGGCAAGCTCGGCGAGCGTGGAGAGCCTTCCGACGGCGCGTGCCGTCGCGGCGTCGTATGCCTCCCGGCCCTCACCACCCGCCCACGTCTCGGAGCGCTCGCAGACCACGCGCGCGTTCGACACCGCCATCCGATCTCCTGCCTCGCGGATGAAATCGCACTTCCGCCCCACCGACTCGATCAGGTCGATGTGCGCCTCCGAGAGCGCGGCGGCGAGCACGAGCCCCGGCAGCCCGGCGCCCGACCCGACATCGGCGATCCGCCGAGCGCCCGCGAGCTTCTCGAAGCCGAGCCCGCTGAGCGAGTCGGCGACGTGCACCCGCCAGGCTCGGGCGGGGTCGCGCACCGCGCTCGGCGCCCCGGGATCGGCGCAGAGTCGCTCGACGAGGCGCGCCAGCGAATCCCGCGCCGGCTGTGGCAGCTCGCGAACGGCCTCGGGGAGATCGCCGCGCGAGCGGCTCCCGCTCACCCGCTGAGGAGCGGCGCGACGATCACACGGCGGTCCGGCTCGTCGCCCTCGCTGTACGTCTCGATCGCAGCCCGCTCCTTGAGATGATCGTGGACGACGCGGCGCTCCTGGGCGCTCATCGGCTCGAGCTCGACGGGGTTGCCGCTCTGCAGCGCGCGCTCCGCGGCGCTGTCGGCCTGGCGGGACAGCATGTCCTGGCGCCGCTCGCGGTACCCGGCGGCATCGACGATCACCCGCTTTCGGTCCTCGAGCCCGCGGTACGCGGCGCGGTAGCAGAGCAGCTGGAGCGCGTCGATCGTCTGGCCGTGGCGGCCGATCAGCAGCCCCAGCTCCTCCTCGCCGCCGATCCGCGCCGTGATCGACTCCTCGGTCTCGTCGATCTCGATCTCGGCCTCGACGTCGATCGCCTCGAGCACACGCTCGATCACCGCGCGGACGCGCTCCGCCGGCTGCGGCGGCATGCTTCCGTTGCCTGTCCCCTCCCCGGCCACGCGCTCAGCGCCGCCGCTTCTTCTTCCGTGGCGGTGGCGGAGGCGGCTTCGCGGCCTTCGCCGCCGCGACCACCTCCGGCGTCGCCTTCGCGGGCGGGGGAGCGACCTTCTTCACCACGTACTGCTGGCCGACGGTCCACACGTTGGTCGTGATCCAGTACACGATCAGGCCCGCCGGGAAGTTGATTATGAACGGGACGATGATCAGCGGGAGGCCGAACATGATCATGCGCTGGGTGCGGTCCGCGGTCGCCATCATCACGAGCCCCGCCCCGAGCTGGGTGGCGATGTAGATCACGATCAGGGTGATCAGCACCGCGCCCGTCGCCTTCTCGGTCAGATCGGGGATGAATAGCCACCCCTCGGGCGGGCTGGCAAGCACCTGGTCCTGGAACTCGTCGCTCTGCAGGAGGTAGAACAGAGCCAGGAAGACCGGGAGCTGGAGCAGGAGCGGGAAGCAGGAGGCCAGCGGGTTGATCTGGTTCTCCTTGTAGAAGGCCATCATCTCTCGCTGCTTGCGTTGCGGGTCGTCCTTGTATTTCTCGTTGATCTCCTTCATTTGCGGCGCGTAGGCCTGAAGCGCGCGCATCGAGCGGATCTGCTTGATCGACAGCGGGATGATCGCTATCCGGGTTACGAAGGTCAGCGCGACGATCGCCGGCCCCCAGCCAAGGCCGACGTCGTCGTGAAAGAACACGATCACCGCGTCGGCGACGTCGATCAGCGGCTGGAAGATGTTCGCCAATAGCAAGATCACGCCGGGGCCCCCGGCTGGTTGGAGGCGGTCCGGTCGTCGGGCGGCTTGAAGAAGGGGCGCTCCTCGACCGGGTCGTAGCCGCCGTGGCTGAACGGGTTGCAGCGCACAAGCCGCCATGCCGCGAGGATCGTGCCGCGCACGACCCCGAGCTCGCGGATCGCCTCGACCGCGTACTCGGAGCAGGTCGGGTAGTACTTGCAGCGCCGCGGGAAGGCGGGCGACACGAAGCGCTGGTAGGCGGCGATCGGGGCCAGGATCAAGGCCCCGAGGGCGCGGGCGGGAAGCGTGGCGAGCGACCGTTTCACGTCAAACGGTCCTTCTCGTTAAACCGCTCTCCCGGATCACTTCGTCGAGGCAGTCACGCACACCCTCCGTGCCGTCCCGCTCGACCAGGCCCGCGAGGTCGGGGCGGCCGACGAGCACGAAATCGTGACCGTCCGGGAGCCGGCCCGACGCCTCGCGGAAGGCCTCGCGCAGGGCGCGCTTCACCTTGTTGCGCTCCACCGCGCCGCCGAGGTTCCGGCCGACCGAGACGCCGAGACGCACCCCGTCGTCATCGTCATTCGGGCGCGGGAACGCGTACAGGACCATGAACCGGTTCGAATGCGACGCGCCCTCACGGTACGCGCGCTCGAAGTCGCCGCTGCGAGAGAGCCGGCCACGTCTTCTCCGCTCGCGCTTGCCGCGCGTCACGGAGTGAGCCGCTTGCGGCCCTTCCGCCGGCGCCGCCTCAGGATCTCGCGCCCGCCGCGCGTCTGCATGCGCGCGCGAAAGCCGTGCACTCGGGCGCGCTTGCGCTTCTTGGGCTGATAGGTCCGCTTCATCAGGTGCAGGTGTCGGCTGCTCCCGGCCCCCGGATGGCGACCGTGCGGTTGCGGGGGCCGCCGGGCCGGGCCAGTATACGCACCCGTTCGTGCCCGGCCAGTGGCCACTGCTTTCGCCGCGAATTGCGGCGTGGGTTCGGCGGCACCCGTTTTCGGGCCCGGCGCCCGGCGCTATAGTCGCGCGCTCCGGAAGCCCGCGGGAGCGCCCTCCGGCCGAGGGGGCGAGACCTGAGAGGAGGACGGACCACCAACGTGGAGCAGGCGTTGCCGGACGATGTCGCCACGATCTGGCAACGCGTAAGCGACGAGATCCGCTCCTCGCTCCCCCCCTCCACGTACCGGCTGTGGCTCCAGCCGCTGAAACCGGTCTCCGTCCACGGCACGACCCTCTACCTCACCGGGCCCGAACGCGTTCGCACCTGGGTCGAGCGCCGCTACGCGCACCGCCTCGAGCGCGCGCTCCGTGCGCACACGTCCTCGTTGCGCGAGATCCGATTCGTGAGCCGGGAGCGCGATGCGCCCTCCACCCGGGACCGCCCGGGGCGCTCGACCGCGATGCAGCCGAACCCGAGCCACACCTTCGAGCGGTTTGTGATCGGGTCCGGCAACCGGCTCGCCCACGGCGCGGCGATCGCCGTCGCCGAGCTCCCCGGCGAGGCGTACAACCCGCTCTTCCTCCACGGCGCACCCGGGCTCGGTAAGACCCACCTGCTCGGAGCGATCGCCCACTACCTGTCCCACAACCATCCCGAGCTCACGACCCGGTACACGACGGGAGAGCGGTTCACGACCGAGTTCGTGGCCGCGCTGCGCGGCGCGGGCGCCGAGGCCTTCAAGCAGCGCCACCGCGACATCGACGTGTTGCTGATCGACGACATCCAGTTCCTCGAGGACAAGGTGCGCACGGAGGAGGAGTTCTTCCACACCTTCGACACCCTGCACGAAACCGGGAGCCAGATCGTGCTCGCGAGCGATCGTGCCCCCCGCGGGCTCTCCCGGCTCGCCGACCGGCTCCGCGACCGCTTCGACTGGGGGCTGTCCGCCGAGCTCGCCTCGCCCGACCTTCCCACGCGGCTCACCGTCCTCGGGCGGCTCACCGGCGAGCTGCCGGTCGACGTCGACGAGGAGGGCGGGACTCTGCGCGAGATCGCCGCCCGGGCGCCGGCGAACCTGCGCCAGCTCGAGGGCGCGCTGACCCGCGTCCTCGCGCTCGCCTCGATCACGAGCCGCCCGGTAACCCCGGACCTGGCGCGGGAAGCACTCGAGCCGGGCGGCCAACCGGCCGCCTCGAGCGGTCGCGATCCGGACACGATGGAGCGCCCCAGCATCGAGGCGATCCAGGACGCCGTCTGCGCAGTGCTCCATCTGTCTCGCGATGATCTTCTCTCTCCCTCGCGGGCACCGGAGCTCACGCGGGCGCGGCACCTTGCCATGTACCTCACACGCGAGCTCACCGGTCACTCGCTCGCCGACATCGCCCGAGGCTTCCGTCGCGACCACTCCACGGTTCTCCACGGGATTCGACGAATCTCCAACGAGCTTCGGCCCGGCTCTCTCCTTCACGACACCCTGAACGAGACCCGCTCCATGCTCGACGACCCGGGCACGCCGTCGTGACCGGGACTTATCCTCGCCTACAGCTTCTGCCCACGTCACGAATCAACAGCCCGTTTTACAACCACAGCCACGGACTTAAGGCCTTTCCACCGCAATCCACCGACACTTCAATTACTTAAAGAAGAGGATGACAATGAGCTTTCCACCCCACCTCTGTTCATGAAGGTCTCGGCTTCACGTGACGCGCTGCTCTCGCGGCTTCAGATCGCCGGGCGAGCCGTCTCCACCCGCAGTGCCGTTCCTTCGCTCGGCGGGATCCTCGTTGAGGCTGGGGAGCAGGGCCTCACCTTCCGCGCCACCGATATGGAGATCGGGTTCGCGCTCAGTGTCGAAGGCAAGGTGGAGACACCGGGTTCGGCCCTGCTACCGGGCCGTCTCCTCGTCGACGTGGTCCGAACCCTTCCCGGCGGCGACGTCGCGCTTGCGGTACGCCCCGAGGAGCGCGACGTCGAGCTGTCCGCCGGGAC
>JBOGZH010000020.1:0-4201 GCA_050697095.1 Solirubrobacterales bacterium | reverse complement strand
ACATCTTCACCAACAACGACGCGATGATCGGCGACGTCCACAACGCCGATGTGCAGACGATCGTCCCGATCTTCTGGGAGGACGAGCTGGTCGGCTGGGCGGCCGGCGTCACGCACGAGATCGACATTGGCGCGAAGACGCCCGGCTCGGTGCCGGTGGGGCCGATCTCGCGCTTCGAGGACGGCATCGACCTGCCGGCGAAGAAGATCGGCTCGAACGACGAGCTGTGGCGCGACCACGTGCTCGCCGGGGCGAAGGGGACACGCACGCCGATGTACTGGACGCTCGACGAGAAGACTCGGATCGCCGGCTGTCACATGGTCCGCGAGGCGGTCGAGCGCGTGATCCTGGAGGAGGGAATCGAGGCCTACAAGGAGTTCATCCGCGAGGTGATCGAGGACGGGCGGCGCTCGTTCCAGAGCCGGGTCCGCGAGATGCTGATCCCGGGCCGCTACCGCGCGCCCGCGTTCACCGAGAACATGATGGGCAACGAGGAGCAACTCCCCTCGTACGCGCGGGTGGACACGATGATGCACGCCCCGATCGAGCTCCGGGTCACCCGCGACGCGCAGATCGAGCTCGACTACGAGGGCTCGTCGTCGTGGGGCTACCACTCCTCGAACTGCACGCCATCGGCGATGCAGGGAGCGGTCTGGGTGCAGCTCACCCAGACGCTGATCCCCAACGACAAGGTCAACGACGGCGCCTATCTGGGCCTGAACACGAACTTCCCTCCGGGGACGTGGACCAACCACTCCAACCCGCAGGCCTCGACCGGGATCGCGTGGGCGTTCCTGATCCCCTCGTTCACCGGGTTCATCAAGTCGGTGTCGCGGGGGCTGCAGGCCCGCGGCTTCGTCGAGGAGGTGCTGGCGCCGTACGCGCTCACCAGCAACGCCTTCCAGGGGGGCGGGATCGACCAGTACGGTCGCCAGTCGGCGACGACCAACTTCGGGCTCTCGTGCGTCGGGGGCGGCGGGAAGATGATCCTCGACGGGCTCGACTACGCGGCCGCGATGTGGAACCCGGAGGGCGACATGGGCGACATGGAGATGTGGGAGCTGATCGAGCCCTTCATCTACATAGGCCAGCGGGTGAAGCCGAACACCGCGGGCCCCGGCCGGCATCGCGGCGGCGCGGGCTACGAGGCCCTGCGGCTCGCCTGGAAGACGCCCTTCTACGAGATGCAGAACATCGGCAACGGGCGGATGTTCATCCAGTCGGGGCTGTGGGGCGGATATCCCGGGGCCACCGGGTATCGCCACAACGTTCGCAACACCAACTTCTTCGAGCTGGTGGAGCGCCGCGAGCCCTACCCGACGCATGACCCCGACCCCGCCGACTCGGAGCTCGCCCGGATGGTGACCGGCGAGCGCCAGTTCGACCTCGACACGACCACCCTGCCCGAGGTGATGCGCGAGGGAGACCTGTATCTGTGCATGTTCCGCGGCGCCGCCGGGGTCGGCGATCCCCTCGAGCGGCCCCACGAGTCGGTGACGGCGGACGTAGAGGGGGACCACCTGCTGCCGCGCTACGCGGAGTCGGTCTACGGCGTGGTCGCCGGGGACGCCGACGCGACCGAGGCTCGGCGCGCCGAGATGCGCGAGGAGCGTGGCCGCAAGGCGGTGCCGGTGCGCGAGTGGATGAAGGCAGAGCGCCAGCGGATCCTCGACGCCGAGATGATCGAGCCCGTTCAGCGGATGTACGCGGAGTCGATCCGGCTGTCCGAGAGCTGGGCGCGTGAGTTCCGGGAATTCTGGGACCTGCCCGAGGACTTCGACTTCGACGTCGCGACGCCGACCGTCGAGCTGACCAAGGCGCTGCTCTCGCAGGAGGTGAGCCTGGATTGAAGCTCGACCGCGACACGCTCCGCGACCTCGTCGACGAGCGCCTCCCGCGCTCCCAGGTGCGCGCGATCCAGTCCTCCTACAAGGACCCCGACCGCTTCAACCAGTATGTGGAGCTGCTCCAGGAGCGGGTGGAGTGGGACGAGCGGATCGTGCTCCCGTTCGGCGAGCACCTTTTCATCGTCAGCAAGGGCGATGGCGCCTATGCCGTCAAATGCGACTGCGGGCACGAGTTCTGCGACTACCGCGAGAACTGGAAGCTCGAGGCGCTGATCAACGTCCGCGACTCGGAGGCCTCGCTGCGCGAGATCTACCCGGAGAAGATGTCCGGCGACCCCGAGTGGAACCACCTGCGCGAGTACTTCTGTCCCGGCTGTAGCACGATGCTCGAGGTCGAAGCGGTCCCGCCCGGCTATCCGGTGATCCACGACTTCCTCCCGGATCTGGAGGGCTTCTACTCCGAGTGGCTCGGCCGCGAGCTGCCGCGCTGACGGCCTGACGCTCCGCTCCATCTAGGGATTCACCCGCTGCCTTTTCGCCTGCCTCGACCTCACCTTCGGCCCGCGACCCGCGGGCCGGCCGCTCCTGCCGTTGCGGGGCCACCCCGAATTCGGTTAGGTTCCTCTGGCCAAGCGGACCGGAGGAGAGTGGAGTGGACGTCAGCCAGCTGAAGAGCATCCCCCTGTTCCAGGATGTCCCGGACGACGCGCTGAGGAAGGTCGCCACGTTCGCGGAGCTCGAATCGCACCCGGAGGGGGCCGCTGTGGTCAAGGAGGGCGGCTACGCGAACGACTTCTACGCGATCGAGGACGGAACCGCCAAGGTCGAGCGCGAGGGCCAGCACCTCGCCGACCTGGGACCGGGTGACGTGTTCGGCGAACAGGCGCTCCTCGAGGGCGAGCAGCGCTCCGCGACCGTTACGGCGACCTCGCCGATGCGGGTGATCAAGATCGCGCACTGGGAGCTCGACAAGATGAAGCGCGACATGCCCGAGGTCGTCGCCGAGCTCAACAGGCAGGTCGACGCACGCAAGAGCTGAGCCCTTCCCCCCGTCGGGGGATGGGGGTAGACTGCTCCGCCACATACGGTCGGTGGTCAAGGTGATCCCGCACGGGGTCGCCAAGGGAAGTCCGGTGCAAGTCCGGCGCGGTCCCGCCACTGTGACCGGGTAAGGGGCGTCGCGAGACGCATCGCGTCAGCCACTGGGGCGGCCTTCAGCCGTCCCGGGAAGGCGCGGCGCCCGTCCCGGAAGCCAGGAGACCTGCCCCCGGCCGAGCCATGACAACCCTCGAGGAAAGGGTGGCTTCGATGCCAATACTCTCCTTTGGACGGCTTCTCGGGCTGGTGCTTGCCTGCGCGGCCGCGATGCTCGTCACGTTCCCCGCCGTCGCGGGGGCGAAGCCGAAGACCGTGGGCGCCGACCTCCGGGTGGTCGGGCCCTCGGGCCAGAGCCTCGCGCAGCTGGTCCAATACGCAGGCAGCATGAAGGTCAAGACCGATCCGGACGCGCTGTGCTTCGGCCCCGACACTGGAGGCAGCGGGGCGCGGGTCAAGCTCGCCGGCCCGACGGCGCTAGGGCTCGTCGAGGAGGCTTCGGGGACGGCGCGCGACCTGCGGCCGCTTTCCGTCACCGACGCGTTCGACTTCGGGCTCGGTGTGTGCGGGATCGGCGGCTTCCAGGCCCAGGGCGCCGCCTCGTGGTACCTGAAGCACAATCACGCGGGAGCCCAGGTGGGCGGCGATCAGCTCCAGGTGCGCAAGGGCGACGATGTCCTCTGGTACCTGGCGCCGAGCTTCCCCTATCCGCCGGAGCTCGCGCTGGAGGCCCCGGGTCGCGCCGATCCCGGTGCCCAGGTGACCGTCGAGGTGTCCCAGTACGGGGATGACGGAACCCAGACGCCGGCGGCGGGCGCGACCGTGAGCGGCGGCAACGCCGACATGACCACCGACGCCCAGGGACAGGCGACCGTCGCGGTCGGCTCGGGCAACACGACGTTGCGCGCGACGCGCGGCGCCGACATACCCTCGAACGAGGCGGCGGTCTGCGTCGGCACCTCGAGCGAGTGCTCGGAGGTGCAGGGCGAGCTGATCGCCGGGACCGACAGGGCCGACAAGATCAAGGGGACGAAGGGTCCCGACAGGATCAAGGCCAGGGCCGCCAACGACCTCGTCAAGGCTCGCGGCGGCGCCCCGGACCGCATCAACTGCGGAACCGGCAAGCGCGACGTCGCCGTGGTGGACGCGGACGACACGGTGCGCGCCTGCGAGAAGGTGAGGGAATAGCCGACCCCAGGATCACCGGGAACCGCGCGATTTGCTTGCAAATCGGGCGTTTGATGTTGGCGGCGCTCTGT
>JBOGZH010000019.1:0-11365 GCA_050697095.1 Solirubrobacterales bacterium | reverse complement strand
ATCACCGAGCGTGCTGATTCCCGCTCGGCAAGCGGGATTTCGCCCCGGCCGCATGCCTACCCACTGCGGAACTCGGGCGTAGGCGAGGCGAAGCAGGCGGCTTCGCCGGTCGAGAACTGACCCCCTCAGTCGGCGGCGGGCGGGGCGCCGAGATCCTTGTCGCGCAGCCGATAGGAGTCGCCCTTGAGCGCCAGGATCTCGGCGTGGTGCACCAGCCGGTCGATCATCGCGGCGGCGACCACCTCGTCGCCGAAGATCTCCCCCCAGGAGCTGAACGGCTTGTTCGAGGTGACGATCATCGAGGCGCGCTCGTAGCGCGCCGAGACGAGCGAGAACATCAAGTTCGCGGCCTCGGGGTCGAACGGGATGTAGCCGACCTCGTCGACGACGATCAACGGGACGAAGGAGAGCCGGCGAAGCTCGGCCTCGAGGTCCCCTTGTCGCTTCGCGTCCCCGAGCCGCGCCACCCACTCGGTCGCGGTGGCGAACGCGACCCGCTGGCCGGCGAGGCAGGCCCGGATCCCGAGCGCGATCGCCAGGTGCGTCTTGCCGGTCCCGGGCGGGCCCAGCAGCACGACGTTCTCGCGCGCGTGGCAGAAGTCGAGCTGGCCCAGGTGCTCGACGACCTGGCGCTTCACCGAGCGCTGGAAGGTGAAGTCGAACTCCTCCAGGGTCTTTCGGGCCGGGAAGCGCGCCCGCTTGATCCTCCCCTCGCCGCCGTGGGACTCGCGCGAGGCGACCTCGGCCGACAGCACCGCCTCCAGGAAGCGCTCGTGCGACCACTCCTCCTCCCGTGCCCGCTCGGCGAGCTTCGGCGTCGCCCGAGATGCCGCCGGCGCCTTCAGGGCCCGGAACAGGTGCGCCAACTCCGAGGTCTTGGTCATGCCCCGATCAGGGCGTCGTAGCGGGCGAGGGGGCGCGCCTCGACGTCGACGTCGGGGCCGCGACGGCGGCGGCCGCGCAGGCGGTCGAGCTCTGCCTGGTGGGTGGGGTCGGTGAGGGTGAGGTGCTTGGCGAAGCGGCGGCGGTGGCGGCAGGCCGCCTCGCCCGTGCCCAAGACGACCGCGACGAGCTCGCGCTGGCCGACGTGAAGCTCGACCCGGCGGCCGGCGAACCGCGGGTCGATCGAGTAGTCGTTGGTGTCGAAGCGCAGGTAGGGCTGCTGGGGGACGCGGGTGACGACGCGGTGGTGCGGCTTCGGCATCCGCTCGGGCAGCGGCGACATCAGCGAAAGCTCGGCCGCCAGGCGCTCGGCGACGACGGCGCGGGTGCCGCGGTGACGCCTTTGGTTGACCCTGTCCGTCCAGGCGTCGAACTGCAGCTGGCAGTCGCGCTCGTTGGCGAAGCGGCGCGCCGACTCGAAGTTCGTGCGCATGAAGCGATGCGATCGCTCCAGGGCGCCCTTGGACTCGGGGTCGGCGGCCTCGAGGATCAGCCAGCCCAAAGACAGCTCGCCGCAGAACGCGAGGAAGGGCTCGGTCGGGCGGCCCTTCGGGGCGATCGCCCCCTCGCGATCCCAGACCGCCGTCTTCGGCAGCCCGCCGAGGCGCCGCAGGCAGCGGCCCATGCCCCAGAGGATGTCCGGGGCGGTCTTGGAGAAGATCAGGGCGCCGGCGAGCGCGCGCGAGTAGCCGAGCTCGGCGGTGACGAAGAAGCCGCGGCGGGTCTGGCCGTGGCCGACCGGGATCTCGCCCTTCGGCTCCCAAAGGTCGAACTGGCAGAGCTCGCCGGGGCGATAGATCGTGCGCTGGTGGGTGCGGGCGGGACAGATGATCGGGCGCAGCTCGCGCAGGTGATCGTCGAGGATCGTCTTGCCTCCCTCAAAGCCGTCCTCGGTGATCAGCTCGCGGATCCGGGTGTTGGTGATCCCGTCGTGGTCTCGCAGCAGGCGGGCGATCTCCTCGCGGTGGGGGTCGAGCTTCGAGGGCTTTGGCGTTCGCCGGTAGCGGGGCGGCTGGGGCGAGCGAAGGGCGCGGCGGATCGTCTTGCGGTGAAGCCCGGTGCGGCGGGCGATCTCGCGGATCGAGAGCTCCTCGACCCGGTGCATGCGCCTGATCTCCGCCCACCTCTCCACGCTGACCACCTGCTCCTCCTCGACTCGGTTTGACGAACCGAGCGAGGGTCGGGACCCGGCCGGACGGCGCCGACCCCGCGCCGGGGTGGGTCACATTTCGACCGGCGCAGGTGGGTCAGTATTCAGGCGGCGCCCACATCGGCGGGTACTTCGGATAGCCACGTTCCCCCGTCGCTGGAAACCAGTACAGGCCCCGCTGCTCCACAAAGTCAATCGTCGTGAGGTTCGAGGATCCAAACGGCTGCTCACCCAGCGCAACTACGTAAACCAGGTTGCTGTGTGGATCTCGGATGTGCGCCACCTCCTCTAGGTACGTAGCGAGCTCTCGCATGAACGCCCGGTTCCGGTAGTTACCGGTCCGGCTACTTCTCGCGGCAAGCAGCGCAAGCTGACCCCAGCTGATGGGGACCACCGCATGGCCGCCGACTCGGCTAGCAAGTCGACGGCGAACAAACGACGCTCGCCCAGCTTGTGTCAGCACAACGAACCGTCGGTCCCGCGCGTCACTTCGGTCGAGCCGCTGCCGATACCTCTCGAGCTGCTCCTTCCGAGGAAGATCCCAGCGACTCTTCGCCTCAACCACGATGCCGATCTCGGGTGAGTGCAGCTCAATATCCGTGATGGTTGACCGTCCGTGGCTCAGACTCTCATACCTCTGGAGGTCGATCGCAACGTTGGAGACCGTGGGATCTACCCCAATCGCGGTGAGGAATGCCGATAAAAACACCTCGGATCGCGCCAAACCCCATCCCACGGCAGCGGTCAGTGCATTTTCCGGCGGAGAGTCGGCACCCGGCGTGAGAAGGTGAAACACCGTCTCGAGCGGATACCTGCCATTCCATGTGAGGTGCGCGGCGGCGCCACCGTCGGTCCCGGGCATCCGCTAAGCCAGATCCGCGCTCACCCGCATTGGCCGGGCGTCGGGATGGAAGGGGCGGATCAGGTCAATCGCCCGCGAGACATCGGGGATCTCCTCCACTGTCGGCACTGTCCAACCCCACTCCTGCTCATCCGCGTACCAGGACGACTCCAGTTCCGGATACGGATCAAGCAGCCCGAGCTCAGCCGGTGGCTGGGGAACCTTCACTGAGAACCGCGGAACCTTCCGCCACCACACATCGACGAGTAAGGCGTTGTAGCCGCCGGCGCGTTGAAACGCCACGTAACCCTTGCGGAACACGAGCTTCCAGGTGAGTCCGCGATCACGCACCGTCGACTCGATCCGGTCAGTCAAAGCTCGGCCTACGTGAATCCGCTCCTGGGTAATCCCGAGCTCCTCGCCGAAGGCCTCCCAGCTCCACGCGTCTCGTCCGAGTGGGGGCTCGGGACGGACCCGCTTGACCCACTCGTTGGGCTTGACGAGCACCCTGAAATGCGGGGCGGGCTTGCTCAGGCCGCCAGCTCGTCCTCGACGCCGAGCTCGTCGCGGATCCAAGCCACCTCGGCGAATGGCTGGCCACGACGCCGGGCGCGCTCGGCGTCGTTCTCGACTCCGCGCACCAGCCGGATGACCTCGGGGCGGCGACCGCTCGCCACGGCCTCGCGCGGCGTGCGGCCGTCGAGCTGAGGGTGCGGCTCGTCGAGCCACCTGCGCATGCGGTCGGTCATGAAGCCTCCGACGAGGCGACGCTCGTCGGCCGGCGTCACGTCCGGCGGAAGGGCACTGGCGGGTGGCGGCTGCGAGCGGTACTCGTCCAACCGCTGGTCGATGGGGACACCGCGCTCGGATAGCTCGGCGAGGTCTCCGAAGTCGCCCTCGACGATCTCGATCGTCCGGCCCAGGCGCTCTTCCGACATCGCCTCGGCGCGCAGCTGCGCCTCCTCGAGCCGCACCGTGGCGACCGCGACGGTGTCGAGATCGTCGATCGCGCCAGCCTCGAACACGATCGCGCCTGGCGGAAGCTCGGGTCGGTCCCTGACGAGCGCGTCGCGTGGAACGATGATGTCGACCTCGATCGGGTCGCCCGGGCGCAATCCCCCCAGGGCTCGAAGCCTCTCGCGAGCCGCGGGAAGGTCGCGGACCTGCCACGTCGCCGAGCCCTCGACGACGGGGTCACCCTCGAGCGTGAAGAAGCTCGGCTCGACGCTCCAGCTCGGAGGCCTGAAGCGCATCAGCTCGAGAGCATGGCTGCGAAGCGCCCGCGACATCTCGGCCTCGCCCGAGCGCCCGCCGCTCGCGCCGCAGAGGCGCTCGAGCTCGGCGAGCAGCTCCGGCTCGTCGCAGGGCTCGAAGAATCGCGCCGGACCCCAGAGGCTGGGCGGGTCGCCGTCCATGACGCGCCCGAGCAGGATGTCCCAGCGGACGGCCTCGCGGGAGACGTTCGCGCTGTGCACGCGAGCGCGCGTTCCCCGGACGACATCCTCCAGCGCGACCCAGCTGCCGGGCTCGACAGCGAGCACGCGGTGGAGGCCGAGCCGGGCGGATGCGATTCGTGAGGCCGCCGCCCGCTCATCCTCGGGCAGGTCCGCGCGTGCCGCGTAGCGCTCGGCCGGAGTGCCTCCGCCCGAAAGCTCGCGATCGCTGTGGAACCACGTCGCGAAGATCTGTACATCGGCGTCATCCATCGTCCGATCGGCTCCGACGAACTCCTCGAGCGCCGCGTCGATCTCTTCCTCGAGGGCCTGCGAGGACCAATCCTGGATTCGACGGCCGACCGCGTCGTCGAACCGATCCGCCTGCGCCGCGCGCTCGTCCTTGGCAAGACAGCAGCGCTTGTACTTGCGCCCGCTGCCGCACGGGCAGGCGCTGTTCCTCGAGGGGCTCATCGAAGCGCAAGCTAATCACCGCCCCGGACACCCGCGAAGGCTCGCGTCAGCGGCCCAGGTTGAGCGTGAGTGCCTCGGCGACGGCGGGCAACTCGCTCGCGTCGAGGCGTCCAGCCGAGGCGCAGCGGACTCAGTCCGAAGACGGTGGCGCCAGCGCGGTCATCTGCTCTCGGATGATGCGCATCTCCTCGCGATCGGGCTCATCTGCCGCGAGCCGCCGCACCTCCTCGCGGATCGCAGAGCGGGCTCGTCGGCTTGCCGCCGCCTCGCGCAGCGCCGTGCGCACCCCATTGGAATCCCTCATGTTGCCGCGTTGCAGCGGCTCATGCTGGGGTCCGCGCGGCGACCTCGAGCTCGATGATTCGATCGGGCGCCGCGAGCGCCGACTGCGCGGCCGCCTGGAGCGCCTCGAGGTCGAGGTCGTGGCGCTCCGCCACGACAGCAAGCGGCTCGCTGATCCCCATGTCGGGGTAGAGAACCTGCACCTCGACCGGCTTCGCGTCGTCCAGTGCGACGATTGCGCGCGGATGAACCTCGTCGCCGCGCTCGGCGTGCGGCGCATCGATGATCGCGATCGAAATCGCGTTGGCGGCGCTGTCGTATTCGGCTCGCATGATCAACCTCGAGGGAACACCGTGATCACGAACTCCGGGTCATCCTCGGAAACCACGACCAGGATACGCCGACCGTCACCGGTATCCCCGCTTAACCGTGCGTTCCCCTTCCCGTCGGGTTCTCGGTCGGCCGGGTTGGCGACCACCTCCTCGACATCCCGCGACGCAAGGCGGTAGAGCCGCATCTCGTTCCTGGCATGCCGACTGAATCTCATCCAGGTCGCTGATCTTGGCGCCGGCGGTGGTCGGCTTGTCACACTCGGTGACGTGAGCGCACTCCGCTTCGGACCCCACGCCCTGCCGTCGAAGGAAGACCCCGCGAAGGCGGTCGAGACGCTGGTCGAGCACGGATACGCCGCCTGCGAGATCGACTTCGAGGGCGGGTTCTGGATGGAGTGGGAGTTCGCGGAGCGGCTCGGGGAGCTGGCGCGCGAGGCACAGACGGCGCTCTCGGTGCACGCGCCGATCCCGGCGTTCCTCGGCCACGTGCAGCGGGGCAAGAAGCTCAACATGGCGGTGGGGATGCTCGACCACTCGGCGGGTGTCGCGGTCGCGTGCGGCGCGGAGCCGGTCGTCTTCCACCCCGGCTTCCTGCTGGGGCGTGAGCGCGCCGACGCGCTCGCGGCGGTCGTGGAGCAGCTCGGCGAGCTGCGCGAGCGGCTCGAGGGCAAGGACCGGGCGGTGCCGTTCGGGGTCGAGGTGATGGGGCGCGTGAACGAGCTGGGGACGATCGACGACGTGATCGCGATCGCCTCGCGGCTCGACTGGGTGCGGCCGGTGCTCGACTTCGCGCACATGCACGCGACGAGCGACGGCGGGTTTACCGAGCCGGGGCCGTTCGCGGACGCGCTGGCGGCGGCGGACAAGGTGATCGAGCCGGGGGCGCCGGTCCACATCGACTTCTCCGACATCTCCTACGCGAACCGCAACGAGAAGTCCCACCTGCGCTACGGCGAGGGGACGCTGCGCGCCGAGCCGCTCGCGGAGGCGCTGGCGCGCTTCGAGCGCCCCGCGACGGTGATCGGCGAGTCGCCCGACGAGGCCTCGAACCAGGCGATCCGCGCGTCGCTGCTGGGGAGCGGGCGAGGGCGTGAGTCGCCGAATCGACACGCTGAGCGTGCCATTCGCGGCACTTACGGGTCTATCCTCATGTGGCGATGGAGCGAGCGCGCGCCACCTGGACCGACGAACGCCTCGACGACCTCGCGCGGCGGGTCGACGACGGCTTCAACCGCGTGGATGGGGACCTGCGCCAGATGCGCACCGACATGAACGCACGCTTCGACGGCGTCGAAGCGCGGCTCGGCGGTCGCATCGACGCCCTCCAGCGCGCGATGATCCAGGTCGGCGGCGGGATCACCGTCGCCGTGCTTGCCACGCTAGTGAGCGTGCTCGCGTCCTAGCGCCATGGAGCGAGCGCGCGCAACCTGGACCGACGAAGGCCTCGACGACCTCTCGCGCCGGGTCGATAACGGCTTCAACCGCATGGATGAGGACCTGCGCCAGTTGCGCACCGAGCTGAACGGCATGCAGCGGACGACGATCCAGATCGGTGGGGCGACGATCGTCGCCGTCCTCGCGACGCTGGCGAGCGTGATCGCCACGGCGCCCTAGCTGCGTCGGGCCTGACGAATCGTCACACCACGGGGCGCGACTCGTGGCAGCCGCGGGTCTGTGCTCATGTCCTGATGGAGCGAGCCCGCGCAGCGTAAACCGACGAACGCCTCGACGACCTCTCGCTCCGGGTCGCTGACGGCGAGCGATGATTCAGGTGGGCGGCGTGTGGATCGTCACCGTGCTTGCCACGCTCGCAAGCGGGCTCGCGTCACAGCGGCGCCTCCTCACCCCTTCCAGCTCGCCGGATACCGGGTTACCGCTACCGACCCCCGGCTCAGGAGCAAGGACCGATCCGTGCGGTTTTCGACGGGGTCGGCGCTCTCCGCGACGAGATTGACGTAGTGCTTGCGGGTGGCGTTCCTCGCCACGCGCAGGACGCCGACCTTGCCCAGGCGCACGGTGTTGGCCGCCCCCGGCATGCAGTTCGTGCCGTTGTGCTCCGAGATCTCGCCCCTGAACGCGGGGTCGAGCTTGCGGGCCGCCGTGCCGGTGTCGGTCTCGCCCGGGCTGTCCGCGAGGACGAGCCGGGCCGAGATCCGCGCCTTGTAGGGCAGCCCGCTCCCGGTCGCCTCGACCATCGCCCCGACCACCAGCTGCTCGCCCTTGGCGAGCTCGTCGACGGGGTGGGAGACCACGACCCGCTTCTGCTTGGTGAGCGGCAGCCGGTCGACCCTCAGCCGCGTCTCGACCGTCGGCTGCGGCGGAGGTTCGTCCCCGGGGCGTCGGCGGGCGACGCAGATGCGGGCCATGTCCTGCCTCACGTCGCCCTTCTCGTTCGCGCCGACGAGCAGGACCTGGTTGGCCTTGGCGTAGCGGTTGTACGCGTCGAGGGCGACGATGACGTAGTACTCGCTCCGCGCCCGCCAGCTACGGGGGATCTGCCGCGAGGGTGGCTCGAGGACGAAGACGTGGTGATGCTGGTCCTGGGTCACCACGGCGCTCTGCTCGGCGAGAAGCGTCGCGTGGCCGCGCTCCGGCGCCGTGGCGCCGAGCTTGTCGGCGAGCAGGAGGCGCGCGCGAACGCGCGGGGCGAAGCCATAGGGCCGCTTCACGCAGTCGCCCTGCTGCACGGTGCGGCAGTCGGTTGTCACCGCGAGCTCCGCCAAGACCTTGAGCTCGTCGCCGCGCCGCAGGTCGGGCAAGGGCGCGAGGCCGGCCTCGCGCGGGCCAAGCCGCAGGGCGATTCTGCGCTCCGCGCCCGCTCTGGCCGTGATCGGGAGCGTCTTGATCTTCTCCGCCGCCCCGGCGGCGGCGCAGACGAGGAGCCTGGAGCTGGTCACTCGCCGATTATCCCGGCCTGCCGGGGCACTCGTGGGAGAGGATCACCGCAGCGCGGCCTGCGCACCCTCCAGGTCGGCGACGCCGAGCACCACCTTGCAGCCGCCGAAGGTGGCGTACGCGAAGTCGATGTTGATTCCCGCGCCGGCGAGCTTTCGGGCGAGCTCGCCCATCGTGCCCGGCCGGTCCTCGACCTCGACGACGAGCGCGTCGCGCTCGTCCTCCACCTCGATGCCGGCGCCCGAGAGCGCTTCGCGCGCCGCCTGCGTGTCCTCGACGAGGACGTGGAGCACGCCGCGTCCCTCGCGCGCATCCCCACCCATCCCCTCGATGTTGATCCCCGCTGCGCCCGTCGCCTCACCGAGCTTTCCGAGCTCCCCCGCCCGATCCTCGAGCACCACCGTCAGGTCCTTCATCGCCTCTCCCCCTCTGTGGCGGCCTTCAGCTTCTGCAGCGAAGTCTCCCAGCGCTTCCTGATGTCGCGCGACGCGATCGGCGCTGCGAGCTTTCCCAGACCTTTGAAATCCACCTTGTCCTCCACCCGAAGCCGGGTGCCGCCATTGGACGGGTCGAGGCTGTAGCGGACGTGGCGGGAGAAGGTCTTGCCCTCCTGATCCTCCTCCAGCACGCTCGGCGCCTCCGAGCGCGTGACGCGCGCCTCCACCTCCTCCTTCATGCGGGTGCGGAACAGGTGATCGTCGCGAGTGCCCGGGGCGGGGTATTCCGCCGAGCGCGAGCGGGTCTCGAGGTAACCCTCGAACCAGCGCTCCGGGGCGGAGATCGCCCGCCAGACCTCCTCCCGCGGCCGCGCGATGTCGATGGTCTCGCTGAACTGCGGCATGACTCCTCCTTCCTTCTCGACTGACGCTACTCCTCGCGGGGGCGCAGTCAAGGGCGCCGAGGAGCGCGGCTGGACGGCGTGTCCAACGGAGCCTCGAAGGTTTGGCCACGACACCAGGTTTACGCAGCACCCGAGCAGGGCAGAATCTACCCGGATGAGCGATATACGCGGCCGACTCAAGGCGGCGGTCACAGCGGGCGCGCTGCTCGGGGTACTGCTCGTCGTGCCATTGGCGACGGCCATCCCTACGAACGAGGGCGAGCTGTTCCCGGACGAGCAACAACGCCTCAAGCAGGCGAACGAGAAGTTCCAGGGCGGGAACAAGAGTGGCTCGGCCCTAAACATGGTCGCGGTCGGCCACAACGACATCGGCGGCCGCGGCTTCAACGGGGATGTCTGGGTGCACGACCAGTACGCGTATGTCGGCCACTGGGGATTCACCGACTGGGCGACGGGCAACGACCGCTTCTGTCCGAGCGAGCCGAAGAACGGGGTGGCCGTGATCGACGCCACGGATCCGGAGGACCCGACGGAGGTCTCCCGGCTGCAGAACGACCCGGGGACCTCGGCCGAGGACGTGGTCGTACACGAGATGCAGTTCGGCCCGCTGGAAGGGCACGACGTGGCGGCCTCGGGAATCCAGGTCTGCGGCGGACCGAGCTCGGACCGAGACATCTTCCGCGGGCTGCAGCTCTGGGACGTCACCGACCCGGCGAACCCGGTCGAGATCGGCCGGATCAACACCGGCTGCTGCACCCGCGGCGTGCACGAGTTCGAGATCGAGGATCGGCCGGACCTCAACAGGACGTTCGCCTACGCCACCGTGCCGAACAGCGAGAAGCCGGATCCGCTCAGTCCGAGCGGACGGCGTGACGAGCAAGGCCGGGGCGACTTCCGGCTCATCGACATCACCGACCCGACCAACCCGGTCGAGGTCTCGAGCTGGGGCGTCCACCAGGACCTCGGCGGCCCTCCCGCACCCGGCCAGGGCTGCGACCCCGACCCCGACTTCGGCCACGGCGCGGAGCCTTCCGACGATGGAAAGACGGTGTTCATCAGCTACTGGGACAGCGGGTTCATCGCCGTCGATGTCACCGATCCCACCGACCCCATCTTCCGCGGCCGGACCGACTACGCGGACCACGAGGACGGCGATGGCCACTCGGCCAGCTTCGACGACGCGCGCGAGCTGCTGTTCACCGCCGACGAGGACTTCTGCAAGAACTCCGGCCCCGAGATCGAGACCGGGTTCGGCTACCTGCGGGTGTTCGACTACAACGACCTCGCCAAGCCGGAGCAGATCGGCACGTTCAAGACGCCCAACTCGCTCGGCACCAACGACCAGGCCGCGGGCGACTTCGTGATCCACAACCCGCTCGTCGTCGGGACCGATGTCTACATCTCCTGGTACAGCGACGGGATCCGGGTCGTTGATGCCTCCGATCCGACGCAACCGGAGGAGGTCGCCCACTTCGTGCCGCCGGCAGGCGAGAACCCGGTGAAGCCCTCGCAGCGCGGCGTGCTCACCAACACCACTCAGGTATGGGGCGTCGCCTACGAGGCGTCGGGTGACCTGGTCTACGCGAGCGACATGAACACCGGGCTCTGGGTCCTGGAGCGGACCGACCGGTAGGCCAGATCGGCTAGCTGCTAGCCCCAGACCACGTGGAGCGCCGGCGGCTTCCGGAAGACGAGGCCACGCGGCGCCGTCGGGTGCGCCGGATCGAGGCGCAGGCGCGGGAGGTGATCGAGAAGGCGGGCGATCGCGGTACGCGCCTCCAGGCGGGCGAGATGCATGCCGATGCAGACGTGAGGCCCGTGCGCGAAGGCAATCTGGTGGCGCGCGTTCTCCCGCCGGACGTCGAAGCGATCCGGCTCCGGAAAGAAATCCGGGTCGCGGTTCGCGCCGGCGATCGAGACCGTGACGAGCTCGCCGCGGCGGATCGACGCGCCGCCGAGCCGGACGTCGCCGGTCGCGTATCGGTCGATCACCGCGGCCGCCGGCTCGAGCCGCAGCGACTCCTCGAGGCGTTCGACACCAGCCCCCGGTCGCGATCGACGAGCGCCTGCTGCTCGGGGTGGGCAAGCAGGTGGAGGATTGCGTTCGCGATCATCCCCTCGGTCGTCTCGATTCCGCCGAACATGAGCACGCCGACGTTCGAGACGACCTCGGCG
>JBOGZH010000018.1:0-18804 GCA_050697095.1 Solirubrobacterales bacterium | reverse complement strand
GCGTGGCGATCGCGTCGCGATCGCGGGAGCGGATCGACGTGGCGGCAGCGGTAATCGACGGCGAGGTCACGCCGTTCGTCGCCGACACCGACGACCTCGACCGCCTGGCGGCGCTGCCGGGCGAGGTCGCCGGGGCGCTCGGCCCGGTCGAGATCCTCGTCGCGAACACCGGCGGGCCGCCGCTCGGCGGCGCGCTCGACCACCCCCGCGAGGAATGGGACGCTGCCTACCGCTCCCTGGTCCTCGCGCCGCGGATCCTGCTCGAGGCGGTCCTCCCCGGAATGCGTGAGGCGGGCTGGGGGCGGATCGTCAACGTCGGCTCGAGCTCGATGCGGGAGCCGATTCGAGGGCTCGCGCTTTCCAACGCCCACCGGATGGCCGCGGTTGGGCTGCTGAAGACCCTCGCCACCGAGGTTGCCGCGGACGGGGTCACCATCAACAGCGTTGCGACGGGCCGGTTCGCGACCCAGCGCCTCGCGGACAACGCCGGCTCGATGGAGGCGGCCGAGGAGCGCGCGAGAGAGGACGTGCCTGCAGGGCGCCTCGGCACGCCCGAGGAGTTCGGCGACCTGGTCGCCTTCCTGTGCTCCGAGCGCGCCGCCTACCTCACCGGGGTCGTGATCCCACTCGACGGCGGGCTGCTGCGCTCCGCGTAGCCACACCTATCCGATTTAGGCGGGCGCGGGCTCGAGCCCGCCGCGACGCGCCTTGACCACGAGCCATGCGGCTCCAGCGGCGATCATCACGACGCTGATCAGCTGCGCCTGGGTGAGCCCCGCGACGACGGCGTCGTTGCGGCGGACGAGCTCGACCATGAAGCGCTCGAGGCCGGCGAGCAGGAGATAGATCGCGAACAGCACCCCGGGCGCAAACCGGTCGCGCAACCGCCACAGGACGAGCGCGACGAACCCCATCGCGAGGGACTCGTAGATCGGCGTCGGGTGAACCGGCGTGTCGATCGGCTCGGTGCCGTCCGGATAGGCCATCGCCCAGGGGCCGTCCCACGCCTCGCCGTAGTCGCCGTCGCCGGAGACCTGGCAGCCGACCCGTCCGATCGCGTAGCCGAGCGCGAGCGCCGGCGCCGCGAGGTCGAGCAGGGAGAGGTTGAGCATCCCGCGGCGCCACGCCCACAGCACGACGCCGATCGCGCCGCCGATCGCGCCGCCGAACCACACCAGCCCGCTGCCCGAGAAGATGTTCCCGGCAACGTCGCCGGAGACCTGATCCCAGTTCTGGATGATGAAGTCGAGGCGCGCGCCGACGATCCCGCCGACCAGGGCGCAGAAGGTCATCTCGTACGCCCAGTCGCCCGGCCTCCCCCACTCACGCAGGCGGCGCCCGACCACCGCGCCGGCGGCGAGGAACGCGAGCGCGAAGCAGATCCCGAAGGTCTGCAACGTCAGCGGGCCGATCTCGATCTCGGGCTGCATGGTGAGGGGGTAGGTTGATCTTTCCATGAGCGCCGATCAGCGGTCGCCGCCGAGCACGCAGCGAGCGCGAAGACGCGGTGTACCGTTTTGACATCGAGACCCTCAGCCCACCGCCGCGCACCGACGCGATCGACGTCCTCGTCGGGCTGCTGGCCGAAGCGGACTCGGCGGTCGAGACGGGTGAGTTCTACGACCACGTCTGCGAGGCGCTGTGCCGCCTCACCTCGCTGAGACGAGCGGCGCTTCTGCTCTACGACCCCGCCTACCGCGCGGTCCTCCCGGTGGGCTCGCACGGAGCAAATCGCGCGCTGGTAGAGCAGATCGAGGGGACGCTCGACGAGACGCCGATGGCGCAGCGGGCCCTCGCCGAGGACCGCGTGGTCGAGGCATCCGAGGACCACGCGAGCCACGTCCCGGCGCGCTACGCTCGGTTCGCGGGCATCACAACGATCACCTGCACCCCCGTCGCCGCGGGGGGTCGCTGGCTGGGGGTGATCTTCGCCGACAGGGGCGGCGGGCGGTTCGAGCTCACCCCGAACGAGAAGCGAACGATGCTGACCCTGGGCCGGGTCGCCGCCCTCGCCGCGAGCGTGGAGCGAGCGACGCAGCAGCGGGAGCGGGCGCGGCGCCTCTCGGAGAGGGTCTCGCTGACCCGCGAGATCCACGAGCAGGTGATCCAGCGGCTGTTCGGGCTCCTGCTGGTGGTGGGGTCGGACGAGGAGCTGACCACGGACGACCGCCGGCGCGTGGATGAGGAGCTGCGGGCGGTGCTCGCCGAGCTGCGCGGCGCTCTGGACCGCTCGCTCGAGGGCGGGGAGCGCGAGACGCGGACCACGCTGCGCCACCTTCTCGAGCGACTCGCTCAACGCCCCGAGCTGGAGGTCCGATGGCAGGACGGGATCGCGGTGCCGCCCGAGCTCGAGCCCCTGCTCCAGTCGGTGCTCGCGGAGGCGATGCGCAACATCGACAAGCACGCCCGGCCGACCCGGGTGCAGATCAGCGTCGGCGCCGAGCCCGAGGCGTTCGTGCTCGAGGTCTCGAACGATGGTGCGGCCGAGGCAGAGCCTGGAGGCGGCGGCCTGGGGCTTCGCCTCATGTCCATGGAGGCGATGCAGCATCGCGGCATCGTCGAGTTCGGCCCGAGTCCACCGGACGGGTGGCGGGTGCGGCTGGTGGTCCCCGGCCCGCGGCGATGATGGCCGAGCCCCGCCTGCGCGTGCTCGTCGTCGACGACCACGACGTTGTGCACTGGGGCTTCCGGCTCCTGCTCGAGCGCCAGCCCTGGGTCGAGCGCTGCGTCGTGGCGCCGGGGGGAAAGGAGGCGATGGAGCAGGCCCGTCGCTCGAAGCCGGACGTCGCGCTGATCGATCTGCTGCTGCGCGACGAGTCCGGCGCCGAGCTTTGCGAGGAGCTCCACGAGGCGCTGCCCGAAACGCGGATCCTGCTGCTCTCGGGGGTCGGCTCGATCTCGCCCGCGGTGGCCCGCCGGGCGGGGGCGTCGGGATTCGTCTCCAAGGACCTCGGCGCCGGCGACATCGTGAAGGCGGTCCGCATGGTCGCGCTGGGGATGGAGGTCTTCGGGCGCGACGTGGAGCAAGCGGGCCCGCTGTCGGGGCGCGAGCGCGAGGTCGTCGGGCTGATCGCCACCGGGGCGACGAACCGCGAGATCGCCCAGCGCCTCTTCCTCTCCCCGCACACGGTCAAGGAGCACACGAGCACGATCTACCGCAAGCTCGGGGTCCGCAACAGGGCGGAGGCAGTGAAGCGCGCGCAGCGCCTCGGAATCATCGCTTAGCGTTTCGGCCGCCCCGGCCCGCGACGCCGACCGTCCGACCCCCCAGGTTTCCCGCCTCGACCCCCCTGACCGGGGGGGATGTCGGGCCCGGGGGTTAACACCACGTGGGCGACGGACAAGTATGCGGCGATGGACGCCGCAACCCATCCCGCGCCGACCCGCACTGCCCTGCTGTTCCCCGGCCAGGGCAGCCAGACGAAGGACATGCGCAAGCCGGTCGAGCAGGCCTGTCCGCGACTGCTCGACCAGGTCGTGGACGAGCTCGGCACGGACCCCTTCGACCACGTCGAGGAGGGCACGGCTTTCGCCCAGCCGGCGCTCTACTGCGCGAGCCTCGCCGGGTGGACCGCGGCGGGCCGTCCCACCGCGGCATTCATGGCGGGGCACTCGCTCGGCGAGCTGGCGGCCCTGGTCGCCGCCGGGAGCGTGAGCGAGGCCGACGGGCTCTCCCTCGCCGTGATCCGCGGACGGGTGATGGAGGCCGCCGCGGAGAGCGGCCCCCGCGGCGGAATGCTCGCCGCGCTCGGCGACTCGGATCGTGCGCTGGCCGTGGCGCAGCGACTCCGGCTGACGGTCGCAAACGACAACGCGCCCGGCCAGCTCGTGCTCTCCGGGCCGGACGACACCCTCGCCCAGGCCAAGGCGGAGCTGAAGGCCGCCGGCCTGCGGACGATGCCCCTCAGCGTTCAGGGTGCGTTTCACTCCCCGGCGATGGCATCGGCCGTGCCGGCCTTCCGGGCCGCGCTGGCCGAGGTCGACGTCATCGAGCCACGGGTGCCGGTGCTCTCGAGCACGACCGCGCGGCCGTTCGACGACATCCGCCGGCGCCTCGCCGAAGCTCTGGTTCGGCCCGTGCGCTGGCGCCAGGCGCTGATCGCCCTCCACGAGGCGGGGGTGGGGCGCTTCGTCGAGACGGGCCCCGGAAACGTCCTGACCGGCCTCGTTCGGCGGACGCTCGGCGCGGCACACGCGACGACCGTCCCCGTGCCGGAGGCGAGCCGTGTCTGAGCTTCTCGCCCCCACGACCGACGGCGCCTCGGCGAGGCCCCT
The DNA here is from genome assembly GCA_050697095.1 of Solirubrobacterales bacterium. GTDB lineage: Bacteria > Actinomycetota > Thermoleophilia > Solirubrobacterales > 70-9 > DASPWW01. The sequence continues at coordinate 14,529 of JBOGZH010000018.1, read as the reverse complement.
GCGCCGCCCGACCGAACGCGGCGCCGCGGTCGCCTCGCTCGCGATGGCTGTGCCGTCCGGCGTCGTCGAGAACGCCCCGATCGCGCAGCGCCTCGGCGTCTCCGAGCACTGGATCGTGGAGCGAACCGGGGTTGAGCAGCGGCGGATCGCCGCGCCGGGTGAGCGCCTGGCCTCCTATGCCGCCGAAGCGGGCGACCGAGCCCTTCGCGCCGCGGGGCTGGAGGCGGTGGATCTCGATCTCGTTCTGGTTGCGACGATGAGCCATGAGCAGCTCACCCCCCACGCCGCGTCACTCGTCGCGGCCGAGATCGGCGCGTCCCGCGCCGGTGCGCTCGATGTCAGCGCGGCCTGCACGGGCTTTCTCTCGGCGCTGTCGATGGGAACCGGCCAGATCGAGAGCGCCCGGGCCGACAGCGTGCTCGTCGTCGGAGCCGACCTGATCAGCCGGCTGACGAACCGCGACGACCGCAGCACCGCCGGGCTGTTCGGCGACGGCGCGGGCGCCGTGTTGCTTCGGCCCACCGACCCTCCGGGCCGGATCGGTCCGGTGGTCCTGGGTGCGGACGGCGCCCGCGCGGGCCTGATCCAGTGCGACCGCGAGGGCCTGATCCGGATGAAGGGCCCGGACACCTTCCGCCAGGCCGTCGATCGCCTCTCGGAGGCCACCGTCGACGCGCTGGCGGCGGCGGGCCACGAGGTCCCCGACGTGAACGTGTTCGCATACCACCAGGCGAACAGCCGGATCATCCGGGCGGTGGGCGAGCGCCTCGAGCTGCCCGCGGAGCGGGTGATCGATTGCGTCCCGCGCTACGGGAACACCTCCGCGGCCTCGATCCCGATCGCGCTCGCCGAGGCGCGGGCCGACGGCCTGCTCCGCGACGGGGCGACCGTCCTGTGCGCGGCTTTCGGCGGCGGGCTCGCGTGGGGAGCGACGGTGATCGAGTGGGGTGACGATGCCGCCTGAGGGCACCAAGGGCTGCGCACTCGTGACCGGGGCCGCGGGCGGCATCGGCGCCGCGATCGCACGCGCGCTGGCCGACGACGGGTGGCCGGTCGGCGTCAGCTACCGGACGGACTCCGGGGGAGCCGAGCGAGTGGCCGCGGAGATCGAGGGCGCCGGCGGGCGCGCCGCCATCCTCGCCGGCGACCTGCGCGCCGACGGCGCCGCCGACGGGCTGTTCGACTCGCTTGAGGAGCGGTTCGGCCCCGTGCTGGTACTGGTCAACAACGCGGGGGTGCGCGCCGACGGCCTCTCGCCGCAGCTCGGGGACGAGCAGTGGGCGCAGGTGATCGAGACGAACCTCTCGGCCGCGTTTCGCACCACGCGCAGGGCGCTCGTCCCGATGCTGCGGGCGCGCTTCGGGCGGATCGTCAACGTCGCCTCGGTGGTCGGACCGCGGGCGAACGCGGGGCAGTCGAACTACGCGGCCTCGAAGGCGGGCCTGATCGGGTTCACGAAGACGGTCGCGGTCGAGGTCGCGAGGCGCGGCGTCACGGTCAACGCCGTCGCGCCCGGCTTCGTCGAGACGAAGCTCACGGAGGACGTGGGAAACGGGGTCGTGGACGCGATTCCGGCGCGCCGCGTCGGAACCCCGGAGGAGGTCGCGGCGTGCGTGCGCTTCCTGGCCTCCGAGCAGGCCTCCTACGTGACCGGCACGACCCTGACTGTTGACGGTGGGATGAGCGCGTGAGCGCGTCCCTGACCTGGAAACGAGAAAAGGAGCACGAGCAATGCCAACTGAGGTGACCACAGATCGCGTCGAGCAGGTGATCTTCGACGGGCTCGCCGAGGTCGGAGCAGAGCGGGAGCAGATATCCTGCCAGGCGAGCTTCGAGGACCTCGACGTCGATTCCCTCGACCTGGTCGAGGTGTCGCAGATCGTCGAGGACGAGTTCGGGGTGGAGTTGGAGGGCGACGACCTCAAGGACCTCAACACGGTCGGCGAGGTGATCGACCTCGTCGTGGCCCGATCGTCATGAAGCGGCGCGTCGTCATCACCGGGATGGGAGCGGTCACCCCGCTGGGGGTCGGCGCTGACGCGCTGATCTCGCGGTGGAGCGGCGGCGAGTGCGGGATCGAGGACGGCGCGGGCCGCTGCGACGAGTTCGACCCTGGCGACTTCCTCTCCCGAAAGGAGGCCCGCCGCGCAGACCGCTTCACCCAGTTCGCCGTCGCGGCGTCCGACGAGGCGCTCGGCCAGGCCGCGTGGTCGGATGGCCTTCCGTACGAGCAGGACCGGGTCGGATGCGTGATCGGGACCGGGATCGGCGGCCTCGGATCCCTCGAGGAGCAGGAGAACGTGCTCCGGGAGCGGGGCGCCAAGGCGGTCTCGCCGCTGTCCGTCCCGCTGATGATGGGCAACGCCGCGGCCGCGGCGCTTGCGATGCGCCATGGGATCCACGGCCAGACGTACGGGGTCGTCTCGGCGTGCGCCGCGGGCGCCCACGCGATCGGGACGGCGGTGCGGATGATCGAAGCCGGGGACGCGGACGGCGCCGTCGCGGGTGGCGCCGAGGCCGCCCTCACGGGGCTCGCCGTCGCCGCCTTCGCGGCGATGGGCGCGACTTCGCCCAGCGGGATATCCCGGCCCTTCGACAGGCGCCGCGACGGCTTCGTGATGGGCGAGGGAGCCGGCGTGCTGGTGCTCGAGGACGCGGAGGCGGCGGAGCGACGCGGGGCCGAGCCGCTCGGCGAGGTGCTCGGCTACGCCGCCACCTCGGACGCCCATCACCTCACCGCGCCCGAGCCGACGGGCGCCGACGCGGCGCGCGCGATCGAGCTGGCACTCGACAACGCCGAGCTCGGCCCCGGGGACATCGACTACGTGAATGCCCACGGAACCTCGACGCCGCTCAACGACCGCTCGGAGACCGAGTCGCTGAAGATGGCGCTGGGGGAAGACGCGCGGCGCGTGCCGGTCTCCTCGACGAAGTCGGCGATCGGCCACCTGCTCGGAGCGGCAGGGGCGGTCGAGGCGATCGCCACCGTGGGGGCGCTGCGCCGGGGCGCCGCCCCGCCGACGCTGGGCTGGGAGGAGCGCGACGAGGAGCTCGACCTCGACTACGTGCCGGAGGAGTCGCGCCCGCTGGTGGCGAAGAACGGCAACGGCACCCGTCCCCTGGTCGGGATCTCGAACTCGTTCGGCTTCGGCGGCCACAACGCTGTCCTGTGCCTGAGCGCATGACGACCCTCACCGCCACCGCTCGCGAGGAGGTCGCCTTCGACGCGCCGGGCCGGCTCGAGGCACTGTGCGATCCGGGCTCGTTCCGGGCGCTGCGCTCGGGCGTGCTCTCGGATCGGCTCGGACCGAAGGCCCGGGCAGGCGACGGCGTCGTCGCCGGCGCCGGCGAGGTGTCGGGACGACCGGTGTTCTGCTACGCCCAGGACCCCAGCTTCATGGGTGGCTCGCTCGGCGAGGCGCACGCCGACTCGATAGTCCGCGTGATGCAGCTCGCCGGTCGGGCGGGCGCCCCGGTGATCGGATTCGTCGAGTCGGGGGGTGCCCGGTTGCAGGATGGGCACGCCGGCCTCGCGGGGTACGGACGAATCTTCCGCACCAGCGTCGAGCTCGCATCCCGCGTCCCCCAGATCTCCGTCGTGACCGGGGTATCGGCGGGCGGTGGCTCGTACTCCCCGGCACTGACCGACTTCGTGCTGATGACGCAGGCGGCACGGATGTTCCTCACCGGCCCTCGCGTCGTGCGCGAGGCGCTGGGCGAAGAGGTGAGCATGGAGGCGCTCGGAGGGCCCCGCGTGCACGACGGGAACGGCGTCTGTCAGCTGGTCGCGGACTCGGAGGCCGAGGCGACGCGGATGGTCCGTGAGTTGCTCGGGGTGCTCCCCCAGGGGATCGGCGAGCGGCCCGTGCTCGCCGATCCCCTGCCGCCCACCGGTCACGACCCGGGAGCGCCGGTTCCCGCCGAGGCGCGGCGGGTGTACGACGTCCGCGAGGTCCTCGCCGCGATCGTCGACGACGGCCGGCTGCTGGAGATCTCAACCCGCTGGGCAGCGAACATGGTCACCGGGCTGGCGCGCCTCGAGGGGCGGCCGGTCGGGATCGTCGCCAACCAGCCGCGCCGCATCGGCGGCGTGATCGACGCCTCCGCGTCGGAGAAGGCTGCGCGCTTCGTGCGCCTGTGCGACCGCTTCGGCCTCCCGCTCGTGGTGCTGGTCGACACGCCGGGATTCATGCCGGGCATGCGCCAGGAGTCGGCGGGGGTGATCCGCCACGGGGCCGAGCTGCTCCGCGCCTTCGCCGGCGCCTCGGTTCCGCGGCTCACGGTCGTCCTGCGCAAGGCGTACGGGGGCGCCGTGATCACGATGAATTCGAAGGACCTCGGCGCCGACGTCGTGTTCGCGTGGCCGGGCGCGGAGATCGGGATCATGGCCGCGAACCAGGCCGTGGGGATCGTCCACCGCCGGCGCCTGCGCGAGGCGAGCGACCCCGACGCGATCGGGGCCGACCTCGCCGCCGCGTACGCCGAGGAGCACCTGACCGCGTCCGCGGCTGCCGCGAGCGGCTTCATCGACGAGGTGATCGAGCCGATGGAGACCCGCGAGCGGCTCGCGTGGGCGCTCGCCTCGCTGGAGAGACGATGAGCGTCGAGGATCCGTTCGCCCTGATGGCCCGCCACCTCCCGAAGCGCTCCGTGTCCTCCTACGCGGCGCTCGGCGACAGCTTCACGGCTGGAATCGGATGCGCCCCCGGCGAGGCGTGGCCGGATCGGCTCGCCGCGGCGCTGCGCGCCCGCAACCCGGGCCTCGAGTACCGGAACCTCGCGCACGAGGGCGCGACCAGCGATGCGGTGCTCGGCCAGGTCGGCCCCGCGCTTCAGCTCGAGCCCGACCTCGTCACCGTCGTGTGCGGGGCGAACGACGTGCTCCGCAGCGTCCGCCCCGACGTCGATGGCTACGCTGCGAGGCTGGCTGAGATCCTCGACCGCCTGCGGACGGCGCTTCCCGCCGCGGCGATCCTCACCGCGACCTCGCCCGAAGGGTGGCGGTTCATGGAGCTGGGACCGCGGACGAGGGCACGGGTCACGAAGGGGATCAGGCGCGCCAACGAGGCGACGCGGGCGGTGGCGGCCCAGCGCGCGGTGCCCTGCCTCGACGTGGTCGACCACCCCGGCCTCGCCGACCCCGCGAACTTCTCCCCCGACGGGCTCCATCCCTCGGGCATCGGGCACGAGCGGGCTGCGACGGAGTTCGCGGAGGTGCTTCGAGACGAGTTCGGCATCAACATCGACAGCGACGGAGGTAGCAGGCGGTGAGCTCCAACGGGATCTTCGAGCGCGACTTCGACGGCCTCGAGGCTGGGGCCGCGTTCACGACGGCGGGTCGCACGATCACCGAGTCGGACCTGGTGTCGTTCGCGGCCCTGACCGGCGACCGCCACCCGCTGCACACCGACGCCCGCTGGGCCGAGTCGAGCCCGTTCGGCGAGCGCGTCGCCCACGGGATGCTGGTGCTGTCCTACGCGCTCGGCCTCGTCCCTTTCGATCCCTCGCGGGTGATTGCGCTCCGCGGCGTCGAGGGCGTCGTGTTCAAGCGGCCCGCCCACATCGGCGACACGATCCGCGTCGAGGGCCAGGTCGAGTCGCTGGAGCCGCTCGACGCCGCGGCGGGGCTGGTCACGTGCGGGTGGAAGGTGCTCAACGAGCGCGACGAGACCCTCGCGCGAGCGAAACTGAAGGTGGTGTGGCGGCGGGACGGACGCGAGCGTCAGCCCGCAGCCGATCGGGCCGGGCGGGCCGAGGTCTACCTGTGATCCTCGAGGGCAAGCGGATCCTCGTCACCGGGGTCGTCAACCGGCGCAGCATCGCGTTCGCGGTCGCCGAGCAGGCTCAGCGAGCCGGCGCGGAGGTGCTGCTGACGAGCTTCGGCCGCATGCGCTCGATGACCGAGCGCGCCGCGAAGCGCCTCCCGCAGGTGCCCGAGGTGCTCGAGCTGGACGTGAACCGGCCGGACGACTTCGTGGCGCTGCGCGAGGAGCTGAACGAGCGCTGGGGCGGGATCGACGGCGCCGTGCACGCGATCGCCTACGCGCCGCCCGACGCACTCGGCGGGGAGTTCCTCAACACCCCGCGCGAGAGCGCCACGGTCGCGTTCGAGACGAGCGCGTTCTCGCTCAAGGCGCTGGCGGAGGCGCTGCTCCCCCTGTACACGAACGGGGCCGAGGGTGGCGGCGGAAGCCTCGTCGGACTCGACTTCGACGCCTCGGTCGCGTGGCCGGCGTACGACTGGATGGGCGTGTCGAAGGCGGCGCTGGAGGCGGCGGCGCGCTACCTCGCGCGCGACCTCGGCCCGCACGGCGTGCGGGTGAACCTGATTTCCGCGGGGCCGCTGGCGACCCCGGCGGCGAGCGGGATCCCCGGCTTCGAGCGAATCGAGGCGCTGTGGGACTCGCAGGCCCCGCTGGGCTGGGACGTCCGCGACGCGGCGCCCGTCGCCGACGCAATCGCATTCCTGCTCTCCGACATGTCGCGGGGGATGAGCGGCGAGATCGTCCACGTCGACGGCGGCTTCCACGCGATGGGCGCGCCGCTGGCGAGGAGCGGCGAGGCCGCGAACGTTCCCAGCTAGTCCGGGTGCCCTCGCCGCGGATCTGAATCGAACCCGGCGCGGCAGTAGCCCCGACCGGAATCGAACCGGCGTTACGAGATCGAAAATCTCGGGTCTTACCACTAGACGACGGGGCCAGCGGGTTTTGAGTGTAGGGTGCGCTCGCCCCATTGAAGACGCCCGACTGTCCGACGTACTGGGCGGAGGGCACCAAGGACCGCAACAGGGTCCAACTCGTCAACTCGGGCGTGGACATGGTCCGCTTCTTCTGTCGGTTCCTTCGAACTTGCTTCGACCTGGGACCCGACGACTTCCGACTGTCTCTCAACTTCTATAGCGGCAACGGCGTCTCAACTGAGGAGATCGAGCGCTACTGGCTCGAGGCGCTGGAACTCCCTCGGTCTGCTCTCAACAAGCACATCATCAACGCCCTCCCCACTTCGAGCAGCGGAAGAAAGAAGAACCGGCTGCCCTATGGCGTCTGCATGCTCACCGTGAAGCGCAGCACGCACATCGTCCAGCACATCTACGGCGCGATTCAGGAGTACGTCGGCTCAGACGAACCGCGCTGGCTCGACTGAGCGGCGTCAGGTCAGCAGCAGTTCGAGCAAGGCCTTCTGCGCGTGGAGGCGGTTCTCGGCTTGGTCCCAGACTGCGGAGCGTTCGCCGTAGAGCACGTCCTCGGCGATCTCCTCGCCCGGATGGGCGGGGAGGCAGTGGAGGACGATCGCGCGGTGGGACGCCGCACTGACCAGCTCGGAGTCGACTTTGTATGGGGCGAGGTCCGTGCGACGCCCCTTCGCCTCCGCCTCGTCCCCCATGCTGACCCACACGTCGGTATAGATAGCGTCGGCGCCGGCGACGGCGGCGCGCGGGTCGTCGGTGTCCTCCGCCGCCAGCCCCCGCTCGATCCGGTAGCCCTGTGGCGAGGCGATTGCCACCTCGACCCCCGCCGTCCGTCCGAGGATCGCCAGCGAGCGCGCGACGTTGTTGCCGTCGCCGACGTAGGCGATGCGAAGCCCATGCAGATCGCCGAACCGCTCGCGCAGCGTCAGCAGGTCCGCGAGCGCCTGGCAGGGATGGTGCGCGGGGGTCAGCGCGTTGATCACCGGGACCGACGCGCCCTCCGCGAGCTCTGCGACGTTCTCGTGCGAGCCGGAGCGGATCGCGATCGCGTGCACGTAGCGCGACAGCGTTCGCGCCGTGTCGCCGATCGACTCGCCGCGCGCGAGCTGGAGCTCGTCGCCGCGCAGCACGACCGGCGTCCCGCCCAGCTCCGCGACCCCGACCTCGAGCGAGACCCGGGTTCGCGTCGAGGGCCTCTCGAACACGAGCGCGACCGACCGTCCCGCGAGGGCATCCGCGCCCTCGCCGCCCGCCCTTCCCTTCTTCAGCTCGAGCGCGCGATCCAGCAGCGCCGAAAGCTCGTCGGCCGACAGCTCCTCTCCGGTGAGGAAATGGCGCGTCATCGAAGCCGCCGATACTACGCCGCATGGAGATCCGCGCCCTGTGCTGGAACCTCTTCCACGGCCGCGACGGGCCGCCCGACCCGGGCCTCTATACGCCGCGCTCGAAGCTACTTCGGATCACGGAGCGCAACGACACCCACGTGCAGGTCAATCGCGACCTGCTCGAGGAGTTCGCGCGCCTGCTCGCGGAAGGGCATTGGGATGTCGCCCTGCTCCAGGAGTGCCCCCCGCGCTGGGCGGATCCGCTCGCCGTCGCGTGCCAGGCCGACCCCCACCGCGTGCTGACCTCACGCAACGTGTTGCCGCGCCTGCAAGGCACGCTCCATCGCTGGAACCCCGACCTGATGGGGTCGTGGGAAGGGGGCTCGAACCTGACCCTGGTGCGCAACCTGGGGATCGCCGAGCGGCGCGAGCTCGTGATCCGCCCCGGCCGTCCCGAGCGCCGCGTGATGGCGTTCACGCGGCTCGCGAACGGGCCCTGCGTCGGAAACCTTCACGCCACCACCCGCGATCAGCCGCTCGCCGAGGACGAGCTGCGCCTGGCGGCCCAAACCGCGACCGGGTGGGCCGGCGAGAGCCCCCTGATCCTCGGCGGCGACTTCAACCTGCGCCCGGAGAGGTCGGATGTGTTCGCCGACCTCGAGCAGCGCTTCGACCTCCGGCCCCCCACCGCTCCAGATGCGATCGACCACATGCTCGTCCGCGGCCTCGATGTGGTCGAGGCGCCGCGCCAGTGGCCCGCGGAGGACCGCGAGATCCCGTGGAACGGCCTCGCCCTCCGGCTCGCCGATCACGCGCCGGTCGAGGCGTTGTTCGGCGGCGCTATCGTCGACGCGGAATCAGTCATTTAGGCTTCGAGCGATGGCTCAGGGATCGAAGAAGTCAGGAACCGGCGGCGGCTCCCCCGGAAGCGCCTCGAAGGGGTCCGCCGACGAGGATCCTGGCCGCGCCGACAAGAGCGTGCAGGCGTTCCGGGAGGCGCTCGAGAAGAGCGTCACCCTGTCGCGGGACCGCCTCCAGGAGGTCGTAGACGACGCCGTGGCGCGGGGACGGATCACGCGCGACGACGCCAACGAGCTGGTGAGCCGGCTCGTCAGCCGCGGGCGCCAGCAGACCGAATCGATGCTGCGCGATCTCGAGCGCCTGCTCGAGCAGGCGCGAAGCCGCCTCCGCTAGAGGCGGAACGGCTCGTCGCCGGAGCTCAGCTCGAGCCGCCGGGGCCGCTCTTGCGTCCGGACCCGCTCTTGCTGCTCGACCCGCTCTTGCTGCTCGACCCGCTCCTGCTCGTGGAGCGGCTCTTGGCGCCGCCCTCGCCCTGGAGCTGCTTGCGGCGCTTGCGGACCTCCTTCTCGATCTCGTCTAGCGCGTCGACCGTCGCGCCCTGAAGCCACTCCCTGAAGCTGTCGAGCTGGGCGCGGAAGTCGCCGGGGCTCGCCGCGCTGGACGCGTCCCTGATCCTGGTTACGGCCGACTCGATTCCCGAGCGCACGTCGCCGCTCGCGCTCTCGCCGGCCTTGCGCAGGTCGTCGAGCGCCTTCTGAAGGTCGCTGGAGAGCCGCTCGCGCGTGCTCTGCTGGCTCTTGCTTGATTCCATCGCGGATCCTCCCCTTCCAGGAGCTTGGGCGGTTTGTTCGCGGCCCCAAGCCTATCTGCGCGAGAACTCCCGCGCGAGGACCCCGAAGTCGAGCCGCTCTCCGAGCGTCTCATCCAGCAGCTCCTCGGCATCGACCCGCTGTCCTCCGCGCCACAGTCCACGCAACCACTCCCCCGCGTCGGCGGAGGCGAACCAGCGCTCGCCGAAGCGCTCGCGCAGCGATCGCCGCCACGCGGTCTCCAGCGCCCACGCGCGCAGATAGCACGCGACGTAGAACCCCGGATCCACGTCGGCGAGCCAGCTCTCGCCGGGCCACCGGACGCGGGTCCAGCCGCCGAGCAGCTCCACGTAGCGGGCCGGCATCTGCGCCAATCGCGGCGCCTCGCCGTGCAGCTCCAGCTCGTAGGCGATCTTGGCCGCGTAGCGGCGCAGCATCACGAGCTTCACGGCGCGGGCGTGTCGAAGCACCGGCTCGGGCTCCGCGACGCCGAGCCGGGCCGCGAGCCATGCCGGATCCTCGGTCAGGTGCTCGAACAGGAACGCGAACGACTCCGTGACCGAGTTGTCGCCGAGCCGCCTCCCCTCGAAGGAGATACGGGGGTCGACGTGGGCGTAGTGCTCCATGTGGCCGCCCTCGTGGAAGAGCGCCTCGTAGTCGTCCCTTCCCCCGACCGGCGAGATCACCAGGTAGACCTCCTCCGGGACGTGCGGCGTGGCGCAGAACGCGCGCGAGCTCTTGGTCGGTCGCGACTCGGTGTCGAGGTGGACGTTCTCCTGCGCGGCGAGGTCGATCCCAAGGCCCGCGACCGTCTCGGAGAACGCGCCGACCAGATCCTCGCCGGGAAACAGCTCGTCGAGACCGGGAGCGCGGAAGAACCGGGGCAGGTCGGAGCGGCGCAGCTCGCCGAGCGGGGGGACGCCGGCGCGCGCCAGCTCGGGATCGGCGAGCTCGGCGTAGGCGGCGTCGGTGGCGCGCAGGAACTCTCGCGCCTGGCCGGCGAGGGCCTCGAGGTCGACGCCGCGCAGCTCGGCGTACGCCTCCCGGTAGCTGCGCCATCCCAGCTCCCGCGCCAGCTCGTGGACCCGCTCCAGCGCCGCGAGATGGAGAGGATTGAGCTCCTCGGCGAGGAGCTCGTCGCGTGCCGCTTCGATCGCGCCGCGGCGCTCGGGGTCGGGTTCGTTCGCCTGCGCGACGGCGATGTTGCGGTAGGGGATCGACGACGATTCGACCTCTACCTCGAGCGACGCCTCCAGCTCGGCGAGCTTCGTCGCCTCCGCCTTCACAGCCTGGCCGAGGCACCCGTCGAAGCCGAAATGGAGCAGGTGCCGGGCCGCCCGGCCATCCTCTCCGTCGCCCGACCGCAACCAGGTCTCGCGCAACCCCTCCACCGCGTCGCTCGAGAACAAGCCCGCGTGACGCTCGTAGATCGCCTCGATCTCGAACGAGCGCTTGCGGCCAGAGAGGTGCAGGTAGTGCTCCCGATCGATCTCCTCGCAGAAGCGCTCGGCTCGATCGCGGTAGCTGTCCAGGTCCAAGGCCACGGCGCTGCAACGATAGGAGCAATGGACCGTCCGAATCGCGGAGACGAGCTGACGCTCGACGTCGACACGCTCGCCTATGGCGGGCGCGGCGTCGCACGCTCAAATGGCTACGTGGTCTTCGTCGCGGGGGCGCTGCCTGGCGACCGGGTTCGCGCGCGGCTCACGAAGGCGAAGCGGGGATACGCCGAAGCTCGCACGACCGAGCTGGTGCGGGCAAGCGCCGACCGCGTCCCCGACCGCTGCGAGCACGGAGGCGAGCCGTGCCCGGGGGCGCCGTGGCAGGGGCTCGCCTACGAGCGCCAGCTCGCCCACAAGCACGAGCAGGTCGCCGACGCGCTGCAGCGGATCGGCGATCTGGACGGATTCGAGCTCGAGCCCGCCGCGCCGGCGCTCGAGCAATGGCGGTACCGCAACAAGCTGGAGTACTCGTTCGGGGAGCGCGAGGACGAGGTGACGCTCGGCTTCCACGCCCGCGGCCGCTGGGACCTCGTCGTGGACGTCGACGACTGCCTGCTCGCCTCCGAGCGCAACAACGCGGCCCGAAACGATGTCCGCGCGTGGGCGCGGACGGAGGGGATCCCGGCCTACGACCGCCGGGAGAGGGACGGCGTGCTGCGAAACCTCGTCGTCCGCGAGGGGCGGCGGACCGGTCAGCTCCAGACCCGCCTCGTCACCTCGCCCGCCGCGATCTCGCGGCCGCCCGTTGACCTGCACACCGTGATCGAGGGCCCCTCGGGCGGAACCGAGGGACCGACCGGCGCGCTCGGTCACGAGCACCTCGCCGAGGAGCTCGCGGGCCTTCGAATCCGGATCTCGCCGGACGCCTTCTTCCAGACCAACACCGAGATGGCGGAGCGCCTGTACGCGATCGCGGCCGAGTACGCGGGGCTGTCGGGGCGGGAGCGGGTGTTCGACCTCTACTGCGGGATCGGGACAATCGGGCTCGCGCTCGCGGCCAGCGCCGCCGAGGTGTGGGGGCTCGAGATGACCCCGTCCGCAGTCGCCGACGCGGGCGAGAACGCACGCCGCAACGCGATCACCAACGCGCGCTTCGTGTGCGCCGACGCCCGGCTCGGGATCCGTCCGCTGGTCGAGGAGGCGGGGCGTCCCGACGTCGTGCTGCTGGATCCGCCGCGCTCCGGGGTGTCGAAGAAGGTGCTCCGCCGGGTGATCGAATGCGGCGCTCCCCGGATCGTCTACGTGTCGTGCAACCCCACCACCCTGGCGCCGAACGCGGCCCAGCTCGAGGAGGCCGGCTATAGGCTCCGCCGCGTGCGAGCGGTCGACATGTTCCCCCAGACGCCCCACATCGAGTGCGTCGCCCTGCTGGAGAAGCAGTGAAGCGTGGCTTCGGCGTCACCGCCGGCATCGACCCCGCGGTCGCCGAGCCGCTCGCCGGACGCTGCGCGATGCTGGGCTACGGGTCGATGTGGTCGAACGACCACCCCGCGGCGAGCGGGCTGGAGACGCTCGCGACATTCGCCCGCTCCGTTCCGGGGATCGATCTCGGCGTCGCAGTGTTGGCGCTCGATCGCCACACGCCGGAGGAGATCGCGCGCCGGATCGAGGAGCTGGGGCTGCCGCCCGAACGACTCTGGATCGGGGTCGGCGCGGGGTTCTCGGAGAAGCCGCTCACGACGATGAGGGAGGCGCTGCCCGAGCTGCGCAAGGCGCTTCCGAACGTGCGCCTGGTGCTCGCCGCGATGGGGCCGAGGATGTGCAGGCTCGCCGGCGCCGGCTACGACGGCGCCTTCTTCAACTGGATGACCCCCGAGTTTGCGGCGCGCGCGAGAGAGAGGGTGCACGCCGGGGCGGACGAGGCGGGACGCAGGCCGCCGCCCGTGCTCGGCTACGTGCGGACCGCGGTCGGGCCCGACGCCACGGAGCGTCTCGCGAAGGACGAGGCCTTCTACCGCGACCTCCACGACGGCTACCGGAACCACTTCGAGCGCCTGGGCGAATCCCCGGGCTCAGTGGGGGTCGCGAGCGACAGCCCGTATGTCGCCCAGGTCGAGCTCGCGCGCTGCGAGGCGCTCGACGTCGTCGTCGTCCGCGCGCTGGCCAGCGCCACCGTCGGTGCTATGACGGCGCTCGCCGAGGCGGTCGCCCCCGGCGGGACCGAGTCGCGGGTGAGCCGGGGATAAGCGGTGACGGTGACCGTCAGTCCCGGGTAACGTTCGCGTGCGATGGGCCTCGAGGAGCGCTCGATAGAGGAGCTGCCCGAGCGCTGTCAGAGCTGTGGCGCGGAGCTGACCGACGCCGAGAAGCGGGCGGCGCTGGAGGGGGACGCCCCCCTCGTGCTGTGCACGACGTGCGCCGCCGAGCAGGTCCCGCTCGCGGACGAGGGGGGCGAGGAGGTCTAGTAGGGCGGGAGGTCCGAGTACCAGGTTCCGAGGGAGCGGAAGGCGCTCCAGAACTCGCGCTTCGCCGCCTCCTCGTCCAGCGAACGGTCGATGTCGGGGACGAACAGGGCATCGACGGTCGGCGTCAGGGACTGGATTGCGCCGGGCTCGGGATCGAGCTCGCGGGAGAGGGGAATCTCGAGCTCGTTCAGCGCTTCCAGCGCCGGCTCGCCCAACACGACGACGATTCGCGGGGAGACGATCGCGAGCTCCTCGACCAGCCGGGCGACGCACTCGGGCGCGGCGAGCGAGGGATCGGACAGGGGGCACTTGACGCACAGCGTCCCGTAGACGACGAGCGGATCGATCCCGAGACGCTTGAAGCTCTTCATCAGGGCGTTCCCCGAGCGGCCGTAGAAGGCGACGCCCTCCTCGATCTCCGCCGCCGCGGGGGCGTGCTTGAGCAGGAAGACGTCGGCCTGCGGATGGCCCGAGCCGAGCACCGGCTGCAGCCGGCCGCGCGGGCACAGCTCGCAGGCCTGGAGCTCGCGCGTCAGGTCGTTCAGCTCCCTGATCGCGCGCTCCAGATACTTCTCCTGGATCTCGTCGTCGGTGGTCGGCACCGCCCGGCCTCTCTTTGACGAGCCGGGATCCGCTCCTGCGGCGTGCATCACTTCTTGCCCCGCCGGTTGCTGGGTTTCACCGCGCCGGCGGATCGCGATCGGCCTCCCCGGACTGCCCGCGGCGTCTTTGCGGCGCGCGCCCGGCGGGCGGGGCGGGGCCGTCCCTTGGTCTGGAGGAACTTCAACGCCTGGACGTAGATCAGGTTCTTGTGCTTGTGGATGATGTCCGCGTCGCGCATCGACTCGAGGAACTCCTCGGGCCCCTCGAACTCGCTGAGCCGGATTCGCACGCTCCCGAGACCCTGCGCGACGTGGCTGTCCGAGCCCGCGCCGGGGACGATCCGGTACTTGGCCGCGAACCGCTCCGCCTCCTCGTTGAAGGTCGAGAAGGCGATCC